>JAYRXP010000149.1:0-5415 GCA_041917395.1 Paludibacter sp. | reverse complement strand
TTTCAGAGCCATAGCGGCCATGCCACTCGGACGAAACATTTCAGGGTCGATCAGGTGAAGTGCACCTCCGGGTCCCGGATCGCGGCGCATTTTATTGGCTTTTTGGTAATATTCGATGGCAGCATTCATATCTTCTACCACAGCCATGCATGTTTCGTATTTTGTTGGTCGTGCAATATCCCACTGATCATCTGGTCCGAGAGGTTTTGTAACGTGTGGCATTGGTCCATAAGCTCTGAAAAGCGAGAACAAACAAAATCCGCGAACAAAATAAGCCTGCGCACGTAAGTCATCTTTTTGCTCCTGCGTTGCATTCTGAATCATGTCTATTTTCTCCAGTGCGATATTGGCAACGCGTGTAGCTTTCCACATAGATTCGAACCAGCCAAACAACTCACCGGCAGGTTGCGACCATGTTGTTTCTTTGAAATTGTACATTAACTGTGACGGATACATGTTACCGCGTTTGTATTTCTGACTTTCCTGCAAACGACCGGCGTCGCTCATGTCGGTTAAACTTTCGAGCGAAAATTTCTGGCTACTATAGCTCCAGTGTAGCGGAAAAGCTCCTGCAATAGCGTAATTCCCATAATCGGAATATACAACATCAAAAAATTTCTTGAAATTTTCGTATTTGGTAAATACCTCTTCCTCCGATAAACCGGATTCCGGCGATACATTCAAAAAATCATCCAAACACGATGTGAGCATTAATGAGCTAATGCTCAATGCAATAATTATTTTAAAATATTTTTTCATTGATCTGACTTTTTTATTTTAGAACGAAACTTTCAACCCTAATTTAGCACTTATCATTTGAGGATAAAATCCATCCATATAGTTTTTACGTTCAGGGTCACCTTCAATCAAAGTAGTGAATGTCAGTAAATTATTTCCGGTAGCGTAAATATTCAGATTGTTTATTCCAAATACATATTTCAGCATTTTCGATTTCAGGTTGTAGCCTACGTACACTTCTTTTAAGCGCAGGTAATCGGCATTTCGCCATGTACGGCCGGGAAGCATTCCACCGTAACCATCGGCTGCATCGGCTGCACCGCCTGCCCAGCTGAATTTATTATCGTTGTTGTATTCGAAATTCAGAGTGGCATGATTTGCATCCGGATTTGTAGGTGTCCAGTAGTCTAACTGAGCTTCGTGTACACGGATATTTCCTTTGAGAAATTCGTATTCAAATGCACCATTGAAATTCACGTATTTGCCCACATTACCCTGGAACATAAAGTTGAAATCGAAGTTTTTATACGAAAAACCACTTGAAAACGAATAAGTAATAGGCGGATAGAGCGAACCTTCGATTGGATGTTTGTCGGCTGTGGTGATAGCGCCATCGCCGTTGTAATCCACATATTGATAATCGCCAACATTGGATGCTGTTATGCCAAGCGGAGGTGTTGGGTTCAAATGTAAATCATCAACACTTGTAAAGTAAGGATTTCCGTTTAGCTCAACGCCGTTGAGTTGTCCGCCATACAATTTTCCGGCCTGCTTCTGGTAGTCTTCTGAATACGGAAGGTCATCTTTGTAAAGAATACGGTTTTCGTTAAATCCGAAATTTCCTTTGATGAAATATTCAAAGTTTTTACCAATGGTATTATTATATTCCGCATCAATTTCGAATCCGTGTTTTTTCATTTTTCCAAGGTTCAGCTCTTTGAATGAGTTGCCTACAAAAAACGTTACAGTATTCGGAGCCAGCAGCATGCGGTCGCGGTACTCGTCGTACAAATCCACGCCCAGACGTAATTTGTTTTTGAAAAATCCCATTTCGATACCAATATCACGTTTGTGTGCCATTTCCCACTGCGAAACCGAGTTGGCGGCTTTATCTTCGATAATATAGTTACCGCTCACCGAAAAGTTGCTCATATACAACCAGCGGTTGCTTGCATTGTCGCTACCAACCAAACCATCGGAATAGCGGAGTTTGAGTTTATTCATAACCGGTGTAAGCGGCTGAAAGAACTTTTCTTCGGAAACAACCCAGCCTAATGCTATTGATGGGAATAAACCGAATCGGTTGCCCGGAGCAAAACGTTCGGATCCGGTATAACCAACATTCGCTTCGAGCAAATATCTACCGGCATAATCGTATGTGGCGCGACCTACCACACCGGCATTGTAGTAGCCGAATTCGGTGTTTTTATTTTTTTCCTGAAAATTCATCAATGCAAGTGCAGTTACATTGTGTTTGCCGAATGAACGGTTGTAGTTTGCTGCAAATTCGTAATACAAATCGGTATAATAATCGCCCTGCATACCTCCGATGTTTATGTCGAGTGGTTGCTGTTTGTAAACTTCATTGCCTTCGCCCACGCGGAACCACGGATTTACACCCGGAATGCCGATTTTTGTATAATCAAGGCGATATTGCGGGAAATTATAGTCGGCTGTAAGTGCCAGATTCTGATAGCTTGTACTCAACGATACCTTTGCCTTAAACGCCAGTCCTTTGGTTATAAAGTCAAGTTTTTGATTGAACAAAAGGTCGGTGAAAAACTTGGATGTCAGTGTTCTGTCGAACGAGCCACTGTAAAAAATACTATATGGGTTGTCGAAATATTCACCGATTTTGTCGGCATATCTTATTCCGGAAGCATTCGGATAGTCGGGGTCGGGAACTTCTTCGAGCGCCCACTCAGGGAAGTAAGCGGGATAAATAGCTGGCGAAGCGCCGTACAACGATTTCCAGGGAGATGCTTTGTGTGCATTTGTAATTTGTACATCGCCGCCCATATTGAATGAAAGGTCGGTAGAATTACTGATATGAAAATCGAGGTTCGAACGGTAATTTATACGGTCGTTTTTATAACGCGTATCATCATATACTACGTTGTATCCTTCGTAAAAGTCGCCTTCGTGAAGGTAACCAAACGAAGCAAAGTATTTAACGAACTTTGGTCCTCCACTCACGTTGATGTTCGCCTGTGCTTTTTGAGCAAAAGGTTTGGTCATGAGATAGAACCAGTTATGATCAGGGTAACGCAGCGAATTGAGGCGGGTCGATGGATTCTGATATTCGCGTAAAGCCGATTCGGGTATAAGGCGTTGAAAATTGTCGCCACCTTTGTTCATATAACCTACATTCAACATACTCATAGTTGTGTACGAACTGATATGTTGCGGTAAATCGGTAGGAACTTCGATACCTGTTGACGCAGAGAAATTCAGTTTCGGTTTTCCCAATGAACCGCGTTTGGTGGTAACAATGATAACACCGTTGGCACCTTTTGCTCCGAAAACGGCAGTTGCCGAAGCATCTTTCAGTACCGAAATGGTGTTAATTTCGTTTGGGTCGAGGTTGGAAAAATCGCGTTCCACACCGTCAACCAACACCAAAGGCTGTGAGCCATTCCAACTCGACAAGCCACGAATGATAATTTCGGAGCCATTCTGTCCCGGTTGTCCGGTTTGCTGTATGGTCAATACACCCGACATTTTTCCGGCCAATGCGTTGGTTATGTTGCTATTACCTGATCGAACCAGCGTTTCTGAATTTACCTGCGATATAGCTCCAACCACACTCTCTTTTTTCTGAAAACCGTAACCTACCACCACAACTTCCGAAATGGACACGTTAGCTTCTTCGAGCACAACTTTGAATGTTGTCTGATTGCCAATTTCCACATCCTTCGAATTGTAACCAACGTACGAAACGGTAATTTTTTTTGTGTTTGCAGGTAAAAAAAGTGTAAATGCGCCATCAATATTGGTAATGGTGGCAGCTTTTGTTCCGGGTGCGGTCACAGTTGCTCCGGGAATGGTTTCTCCCTTAGCATCGGTAACGGTACCGGTAATTTTTTGTGCAACTGACGTAGCAGTAACTGCCATAATCCCACCGATAATAAGTAATGCCAACAACCTCAGATTAGTCCTGGTTGCTTCCATTTTTTTTATTACTACGGAATTAAAAGCAAAAGTTCTTTTTTCCATAAAATTATATTATTTATTTGATTTAAAGTGTTTTATTTTTTAAATACAACATCTGTTTCTTTTGAATGTCAATTCAAACTGAATTTTTGATTAATAATGTCTTTGTTTGTTTGGTAACTTGCGATAAGAATTCCTGAGCCAAGTTTCGATTTTTCAATAACCAAACTGTTTTTACCGTTTTGCAAAGGTTTACTTAATATCAACTGACCCGAAAGCCCGTATACCCTGAGAACGGTGTCGTTGCTGTTACGCTCAACATTGCTGAAATCAAATACAACATTATTCTCTGATTGACGAATTCCTATTGTTTTTGTCCCGGTTTTGACTTCAGAAATTCCGGTAATCAGTTCGACTGTTGGCCCTCTTCGGGCATCGGCATCAGTTGACGTATAAACATAACGTTTTTTCAAATTTCCCGAAGCATCGAAAATAAGCGTGTGTGTAGCTGCTGCTGGTATGTTTCCGTAGTGCTCTTTGTTAATTCCTGCGGGGACGTTGATAACCAGCGGATTCGATTGTGTTACTGAACTTGTGTTTAGTCGTAATGAATAATTAAATCCATTCACTTTATCCTTATTCAGAATCATAACTGTCAACCCCGCGTCGTCTTTCATTGCGATTGCTGTTACATTCGACTGATTGTCGACGGGGTTAAGATAGTTGAGCCTCATATTCTGACCGAGCATCAAACTATGGTAATAATTCGAGCGACCACTTTTGTCTTTGTCAAACAGGCTTAAATCGGTTCCTGCACGCTCAGTCTGGCCTTCGAGCATACTCCATGCTGTCATAACAGTTGCTCCTTTGCGCATTCCGAGCGCGTAAACTTCGGCGTAAAGCTGACCGGCTCTGAATGACCACACGTTTTGATCTTCACCAAGTGTATTTTTGCTATTGTCGTAAGTTGTATTGAATTCAGTAATTCCCCAACTTATTTTTTTATCGGACGGACGGGTAGTATTGACAGCACTTACCTTTGTCAAAAATGTATTTACGTCGTTTTCAAGTCCGCTTGTTTCGATAAATGAATAACGATGCCAGGTATACACATCCATGTAGTAATTTCCGTTAGCATCTTTACCTGTAATGTCCAGATCGCCACCCAGCATACGCGACACATAATTGGTGCTCTGAAAACCTGCTGTTTCGGGCCCCAATACTTTAATCGTCGGATCAACCGATTTAAGTACTGAAGAAATGCGTTTAATGTAAGCGCAAACTTCTTCGGGCGTGCTCGGGCGGTTTGTGTGATCAGGTTCATTACCTATGCTCCATAACTTTACGTTCTTGCCGTTGGTGATATTGATATTTGTAATAATATCGCGAACCTGTTGGTCGGTGTAATAGCGGGCAATTTGAACAATAGGTTCACAACCTGCCGATTTAATTCCGTTAACAAGCGTCAGGTATTTTGTACTTGTTGCACTGTAACCTTCGGCACCGGCTCCGCCGATACGAATA
>JAYRXP010000148.1:0-5836 GCA_041917395.1 Paludibacter sp. | reverse complement strand
GCTTATCTGCTTTGGGATAGAGTAGAAGAGGAGGGAGGTTGCAGAGTAAACTACTATGTGGTGTACGCTTTCAAAGGCAAAAAAGCCGGTGATTTTGAAAATCCGGCAAATATTGTGGCACGTACCTCCGACAATTGCCTCGATTTACGCGAGTTGGATAAAAAGTTTCATGGTTCGTATACGTTTGTAGTAACTGCTGTCAATAAATATAAACACGAAAGCAAACCCCAATATTCTGTAACACGAAAATTATAACAATCAGGTTTTTAAAAGCAGTACCGAAGGTGAATTTACATTCGGTACAACTTTGGTAAAACGATATTGAATGTGCGGGTTTAAACTTTCAGTGAGCCGCGAAATCCCCTGACAGCATAATATGATTCGGCGCCATTGTGATACACGAAAACGTGGTTGTATCGGAAGTCACAAAAAACCGCTCCTCCTAGTTTCCTGATTTCGTCGGGAGTTTTTATCCAGCTCGATGTTTTTGTGTCGAAATTACCCAATTCCTGCAATTTGCGATATTCGGTCTCTGTTAAAATCGAAATACCCATTTCGTTAGCCAAATCAATGGCAGTGTTTACTGGTTTAAACTCTTTTCTTGATTCCAGAGCTGCTCTGTCGTAACATAGACTTCGACGACCTTTGGGGCTTTCAGCAGAACAGTCGAAGAAAATATATTCGCCGGAAACTTCGTCATAACCTATCACGTCGGGCTCACCACCGGTACTTTCCATTTCGTTGAGAGACCATAGTTTCTCTTCATTTTTTTCGAGTTTCGCAGTGATTGAACTCCAATTCAGGTCTTTGTGTCGGCTCATATTTTTTTCAAAGCGCTGTTTGAGTATTTCGAGCAATTCATCCCGTTGTTTCTGAGATAATTCTTTTTTATTTTCCATGATTTGTAAATTTAATAACCGGACAAAGTTATAATTTTTTCTGATAACAGAATGAATTTTAAAAAAAAATCAGCCGGACTGAGCGATAACTTATCATCGCACAAATCCGGCTGTTTTTGCTAATCAGAGATTACTTTTCTGCTTAAATACCGTCCTCAATATTCCATACAAAAGCACGTATACCCATAAGTTCGGATGTACCATCGAGTTCTCGCAGTTGTTCCAGGATGGGTTTCACCTTTTCGTCGGTTACAATTGTTATAATTGCTGTGTTGAGCGAAGGCCACGCATGTGTTCCGTAATGAGGTTCACCTGTTTTTGTGCCACGTCCGATAACCGATTCCCAACCTGTAAATCCACGAACGTGATTTAGTGTGAGAATATTTTGAATTTGCTCGTAATAGGCCTGATCAAAGGCTATAAATATTGATTTCATTGTATTGATGTGTTGATTTGTTGATGTTCTGCTAATTTTTTGTTTTTGCGGTGGCGTCTTTTTACACCACTTGCTGCAAACAGAGTGTAAATTACGGGAACCACAACCAATGTAAGCGCAGTAGAAACCGTTAAACCACCGATAACTGTTACAGCCATTGGTTTCCACATTTCAGAACCTTGTCCGGTGCTTATAGCTAATGGCAACATACCAAGGATAGCTGTCAAACTGGTCATTAATACCGGACGAAGACGGGATTTACCTCCTGTAACAACCGCACGAATTATGCCGTTACCACGTTCGCGATTGAGGTTTATATAATCCACCATCACAATACCGTTTTTAACCACAATACCCACGAGCATAATTACACCCACAAATGTCATTACGTTGAAAGTAGTACCCGATAGCCACAGTGCAAGCACAACACCTGAGATACCGAAAGGAACCGAGAACATGATTATAAATGGATATGTAACCGACTCAAACTGCGATGCCATAACAACGAACACAAGCATGATAATAATTAGTAAAAGTGTTCCCAAATCGCTGAAAGATTCTTTCTGATCCAATACAGAACCTCCGATGACGGTTGTGATATCTGATGGAATATCCATTTTTGCTAATTCGGCTTTTACTGCATTTTCTGCTTTATCCAGCGAAACGCCCGACACAGTAGAAGCTACCGTGATAATACGTTGACGGTTTTTACGTTCAATTGTAGGAGGCGTATAACGTTCTACAACCTTACCAAGATCTTTGAGCCTAATGGCTTGTCCCTGTGGATTGTAAATCATAATATCCTCAATAGACTCGATTGACTGACGGTATTGAGGCGCGTAAGCAACAACAATTGAATATTCTTCACCATCTTCGCGGAACAGAGATGCCGTAAGTCCATTGATACGGTTACGTAAATAATTGGAAGCTGTACTTATATTCAAACCATTCAGAGCCAGTTTTTCCCTGTCAAAATCAACCTGATATTCAGGAGTGTATTCTTCACGGCTAACGGTTACGTTCACCAATCCTTTAACTTTAGATAAACGTTTCGAGATCTCAGAAGCAACCTTATCGGTGCTGTTAAAATCATAACCGTAAACTTCCACATCGAGAGTCGACTGTCCGCCCATCATGCTCATTCCACCACCAGCAGTTACTGTTGATTTTCTGATTTCAGGCAAGCGGTTAATGTCATTACGAATGCTGTCGGTGATAGCAAATGCAGAACGTTCGCGATCTTTGAGATTTACCAAACGAATAGAGAATGTTCCGACGTTGCTCGAGTTTTTTGAGAATAACGACCCGAATACATTCTTACTGCTTGCCTGACCTACACTGAAGTTAACCATATCAATTTCAGGATATTTATTTTTCCAGTCGTTGTAAAGATTCTGACACACGTCTTTGGTAATTTCCATACGCGTACCCACCGGCAATTCGATAGTTGCTGATATAAAACCGCTATCCTGAGCAGGGAAGTTTTCGGTTCCTACCCAGCCGGCAATCATCGGCACCAAACTTAAGAAGAAAAACACAGTAGCATAAAGCATAACCGATTTTTTGTGACGTACAGCCCAGTTCACAAGTTTTGCATATTTGGTGTCGAGCGCATCCAGGAATCGTTCAATCGGACCGTAAATAGCATTAAATCCTTTACTTCTTTTCGGATTGAGACGTAACATCTGCGATGCCAGCATCGGCGTAAGTGTCAACGCACAAATCATGGAAACAGTAATGATAATTGTTACCATCCAACCCAACTGAGCAAACATTACACCTGCCATACCTGTAATCATAGTGAGCGGAAGGAATACCGCGATAATGGTAAGTGTAGATGCAATGATTGAAAGTCCTACTTCGTTTGTACCGTTTATGGCTGCCGTTTTTGGTCGGCTACCACGTTCGATATGGGTGGTAATATTCTCGAGAACCACAATCGCGTCGTCCACCACCAAGCCAATGGCCAGCGACAATGAGCTTAGTGAGATTATGTTGAGTGTTCCTCCGGTAAGTTGCAGGTAAATGAATGCTGCAATAAGCGAAATAGGAATCGTAAGGATAATAATAACCGTCGCACGCCATCTTCCGAGGAAGAACAGTACAACTATCATAACGAACAACAACGCAAAAATTACTGTTTCAGCCAAACTGTCGATCGTACGAATGATATTATCAGATGTGTCGTTGATAACACTTAATTTGATATCCGAAGGCAGTGTTTTCTGGATCTCAGGCAGCATTTTTTGCACTTCTTTCGCAATTTGTACAGTGTTGGCTCCCGATTGTTTTTGTACTATAATCGATGCACCCTGCGTACCATTGGTGAAACTTTCCTGGGCCCGTTCTTCGAGTTTGTCATTCACTTCTGCAACGTCCGACAGACGAACTGTTTTACCATTAAAGTTTCCAACTATAATGCTGCTTATTTCCGAAGGGTCTTTAAATTCACCCTGAACGCGAAGCGCATACGTTTCACTTCCCACATCCATCGAGCCTGCAGGTGTATTCATATTTTCCATACGAATAGACTGTGCCAGTGACTCAATAGTCAGATGGTATGCTTCCAGTTTTACCGGATCAACAAATACCTGGATTTCACGTTGCGGAGCTCCGTTTATCGAAACTGAACCCACGCCGTTGATACGTGCAAGCGGGTTTGCTACTTTGGTATCCAGAATTTTGTAAAGTGCCGGCAAACTCTGATTTGCGGTAGCAGAAATCATAATTACTGGAATCATATCTGTACTTAGCTTGAAAATGATAGGATTACCTGCACCTGCCGGCATAAACGATTTTACCAAATCCAGTTTGTTTCGTATATCGTTTGTTACTACATTCAAATCTAGTCCGTAGTCGAACTCCATTGTTATAATGGAACGGTTTTCTTTCGACGTCGATTTTATGTTTTTAAGATTTGAAACCGTGTTCAACGAACTTTCCAAAGGTCGGGTTACGTTTGTTTCAACGTCCGAAGCACTCGCTCCATCGTAGGTTGTCATAACCATAATGGTGTTCGTTTCAATTTTCGGCATTAAATCTATAGGCAATTTATTGTAGGAGAAAAGCCCCAGCAAAACCACCGCGATAAAAATAATCGAGGTCATTACCGGCTTTTTTACCGAACTTTCGTATAAACTCATATTTTTAAAAATTAGAAGTTATAAATTTGATTTAAAAATGAAATCAGAAGATTCTTGGATTTAATCGAAGGCATGTTTGTGAATCGTACAAATTCACAGTTTGTTGCCATTCAATTATTTAACAACTTCTACTTCGCTGCCATCCACCAGTTTTGACTGACCTGCAATTACAACCTGATCGCCTTCGTTAAGTCCCGAAAGAACTTCGAAGTATGTGTCAACACGTCGTCCAATTTCGATTTGTTTGTAAGTTACTTTGCCATCGTTGTACACAAAAACAAATCGAGCTCCCGAGCCGGCTTGTTTTACGATAGCAACATCCTGTACAATAACTCTTTTCATATTGCCAAATTCAAGATTTACGCGTGCAAACATTCCGGGGCGTACTTTTCCGTTATTATTGTTTATCTTCACCTCAACACCAAAAGTACGTGTGCGTTCGTCGATAGTAGGGTAAATGAGACTTACTTTTCCACTGAATTTTTCTTCGCCGAATACTTCAACTTTAACATCCACCGGCATTCCGGTTTTAACTTTTGAATAATACGATTCCGATACATTGATTTTTAATTTTACCGGCGAAATCTGCATGACGGTCATAATTGGCATTTGTCCGCTAAACATATCACCCTCATCGTAGTTGCGGGCAGTTACAATTCCGGTTATAGGACTAAGTAAGAAAGTGTTTTCGTTCAGGTTTTTGAGATTTGTTTCAGCTACGTCCAGTTGCAGTTTGGCATTATCCAATTCCTGTTGTGAAGCTCCTCCTACAGCAAACAGTCCGGAAACACGTTTGTAAACCCTGCGTAAATTCTCGATTTGTACTTCGGTATTCGAAAGGTTTACGTTGTCCATTTGTACGAGTTTCTGACCTTTTGAAACACGTGCGCCCACTTCTACAAGAATTTTGCGAATACGTCCCGGAGTTGATGGAGCGATGTTATTTTTAACTTCAGGTTCAACAGTTGCTGTGAAATCATCATTTTGAGGCACTTCACGCATTTCGACCAAAGCCGTTTTAACTTTAGGCTTCAATTCTTTGGTTTCAGTTTTGGCATCCTGTTTTTTAGTACATGCCACCATTACTATCGACAGGATAAGTATTGGTAATAAATTTAACTTCTTCATATTTATGTTTTTATAAATTATTTATTGTGTTTGTTGTTCGTTTTTTTATTTGGTAAGTGTGTTTCCTAAAAGTTTTTCCAAATCAGCTTTTGCTGAAACAAAATCATAAATTGATTGGTTGTATGAAAGGCCGGCTTGTAAAAGATTTAACTCCGAGTTTGACAAATCCAAAAACGTAGCCACACCTTCTTCATACATTTTTCTCGAAATCGTCACAGCTTTTTCTGCCT
>JAYRXP010000147.1:0-4248 GCA_041917395.1 Paludibacter sp. | reverse complement strand
ATTTATCAGCTTCATCCATCGTAGCCGCTTCGGAATAAATTCGTATAATCGGCTCGGTATTCGATTTACGCAAATGAACCCAACCGGTCGGGAAATCAATTTTCACTCCATCAACATCATTTACCTCGTATTGTTTGTGGTTTTCCTTTATCGTTTTCAGAATGGCATCGACATCGATGGCTGGAGTAAGTTCAATTTTATTTTTCGAAATAGAATATTCAGGATATGTTTTTCGCAATTCGGATACTTTTTGTTTCGATTTGGCAAGCATAGTCAGAAACAAAGCAATACCAACCAACGCATCGCGGCCGTAGTGACTGGCAGGATAAATCACTCCACCATTGCCTTCGCCGCCGATAACGGCGTTCGTAGCTTTCATGGTGGTAACCACATTTACTTCGCCCACAGCAGCAGCTGTATATTCGCAGTTGTGTTTGCGTGTCACGTCGCGTAAAGCACGGGTTGAACTCAGATTGGATACTGTATTGCCGGGTGTGTGTTGCAGTACGTAATCGGCAATAGATACCAGCGTGTACTCTTCGCCGAACATGGATCCATCTTCGCAAATAATAGCCAGGCGATCAACGTCCGGATCAACAACAAAACCTACATCTGCCTTGCCCTGCTTCATTATGGCCGATATTTCGGTCAAATGCTCAGGTAGTGGTTCCGGGTTATGCGGGAACTGTCCGTTTGGCTCGCAGTAGAGCTTTTCGATTTTTGTTACACCGAGCGCATTCAGCAATTCGGGAATTGCAATTCCACCAACAGAGTTCACACAGTCAATAGCTACTTTAAAGTCGGCGGCAATAATGGCTTCTGCATCAACAAGGTCGAGTCCAAGTACACTCTGAATATGTTTTTCGGTATAGCTTTCGTCAACAGTCAGTTTTCCGATTTCGTCTACTCCTGCAAATACAAACGATTCTTCAGCCGCAATTTTCAATACATTTTCACCTGCTTTGGCGTCCAGAAACTCTCCTCTTTCGTTCAGCAGTTTCAGGGCATTCCACTGTTTGGGGTTGTGGCTTGCGGTAAGTATAATGCCACCGGCAGCTTTTTCCATGGTCACAGCCAGTTCGGTTGTTGGTGTGGTGGCAAGGCCGATGTTTACAACGTCAAATCCCATTCCAAGTAAAGTTCCGATCACAAGTTGATTCACCATTTCTCCCGATATGCGGGCATCACGGCCAACAACAATTTTTCTTGAATCGGTGGTCTTGTTTGATTGAATGTGCGTGGCATAAGCAGCGGTAAAACGTGCAATATCTACCGGATTGAGTCCGTCGCCTACAGGTCCGCCAATCGTACCCCGGATGCCGGAAATAGATTTAATTAAAGTCATAAAATAGAATTGTCTTAAAGTTTAATATTGTAGGAGTGAAGCCTGTTGTGAATGTTGCATGATTACTTCAGGCTCTTTGCCATTCTTAAATCTCACTTGTTGATAATAATCCGCATATCGTAACCATAAGGAGTTACGGACGATTGATCTTCGCTGAAACCTAATTTGGAATACACGATTACTTTGGCTTGTGCATTGTTGTATTTCATGTACGAAACAGCCTCGTGCCAGCCTTTGCAACTCTGTTTAGTTTGAGTAAAATCGTAATAGCTGAATTTCCGGAGGTATGGCGAATCTGTCGTGTTCATATACGACGCCGTATCGGGCGATGTTCCGAGCGTGTACTGTATGTATCTCAAAGACACTTCATCGTTTACAGCCACAGCTTCGCTTGCTGTGTCGCCTACATTGGTAATGTTTATATACAATCCGGTAGATGTTTTAAAGAATACATTTTTAGGATAAGGCCTTGTTGCGGGTTCTGTTTCAACCACTGTATAGTTGTTTCGCGACATGAAATCCGAAATCAGCTTTTTTTCAGCTTTCAGCTGGTCGGCATAGGTTTGATCATTGTTGCACGACGAAAACAGAAATGCTGTTGAAAACAGTAAAAATGATATTTTTAGTAATAACTTCATAATTGATAAATCAGATTATCTGTATAAATGTGAAACCTTATTTGTGTACTAAGTTGAGCCTGCAAATATCCGATTATTCTTTCAAATCAAAAAGTTAAGAATGATAAATAACTTTATTCTGCTTATAATAATGAATAATTACAACTTACAAATCGCGCCGTAAATGAACAACTACCGAAGTGTATGCCGGAACATTTTTATCGCCTTTTGTTCCGTATCCGATATACCAGGGAACTATCAAAACAGCCGAATCGCCACTTGACATAAATAATAACGCTTGTTCGATACCATTTATTACCTGTTTTTTTCCAACAGTTATCGTTTTGGTTTCGGAGAATAAAACATTGTTATCGAGCGACAGTACCTTGTAAGCTATTTTACACTGTTGTCCCTGTTTTGGTACATTCCGGTTGTTGTTTGTAGTGTAAATTTTATACCACAAACCGGTTCCGGATTTTTCAAAACCCGTTGTTGTTCCGTTGACGTAGCTTTCTATCAGACTATCTTCTCCCAAAATCAGTTTTTCGTTGGCCAGCTGCAACGCTACTTTGCTGCTGTCGATACTTACCGGCTTATTTGCAGGCAATTGCGGTGCCTGCCGTGTACACGCAATTGCAGCAAAAAGAAATAATATGATAGAATGTAATTTCAAAATGATGAGCTTTAAGCTTTACCCCAACGCATTCCCAATGGAGAATTACCGTATATTCGCAATGCTGATAATATCGGAGAAAACACCGGCAGCAGTTACGCTGGCACCGGCGCCATACCCTTTTATCATCATTGGGAATTCATTATAACGTTCAGTAGTAATTAAAATAATGTTGTTGCTTCCCTGTAGATCGTAGAATGGATGCAGGCTGTCCACTTCCTGAAGTCCTACGTGGCATTTTCCCATTTCCATGGTGGCCACAAAACGCCAGCGTTTGCCTACTTCGGCCAGTCTGGCACGTTTTTCTTCAAATTCAGCATCGAGTTCGGATATCGTATTCCAGAAATCGTCCAGACTTCCGGCAAAATATTTATCGGGGATAAACAGATTTTTAACCACATCTTCCTGTTCTACCTTGTAACCGGCTTCGCGGGCCAGAATAACAAGTTTACGGATAACATCCTTGCCACTCAGATCGATACGGGGATCGGGTTCGGCAAAACGTGCTTCTTTGGCCATTAATATGGCTTTGCTCAATGGTATTTCGGAGCTTATGGTGTTGAAAATAAAATTGAGCGTTCCGGACAACACTGCCTGTAATTTCTGAATTTCATCGCCACTGTTTATCAGGCTGTTCATGGTGTTGATAATGGGCAATCCGGCTCCTACGTTTGTTTCGAAAAGGTATTTAACACCACGACGACGGGCAGTTTCTTTCAGCGCGATGTATTTCTCGTATTCCGACGAAGCTGCCACTTTATTAGCTGCTACGACCGAGATGTTGTTTTCAATCATTTTTTGGTATAGGGCTGCAATTTCGTCGCTCGCCGTACAATCCACAAATACAGAGTTGAAAATATTCATGTTTAATATCTCGCTGCAAATACTTTCGGGCGAAGCTGCGATTCCTTCTTTTTCCAACAGTTCGTTGTAGCTGTTTAAATCAATTCCCGAACGGTTGAAAAGCATCTTATCGGCAGTAGCAATACCAACCACTTTAATTTTGAGGCTGTTTTGCGCCATCAGTTTCGGCTGTTGTTGCTTAATTTGTTCGAGCAAACTTCCACCTACTGTGCCTGTTCCAACCAGAAAAATATTCAGTACCTGATAATCGGAAAGGAAAAATGAGTCGTGAATAACGTTGAGTGCTTTTCGGAGTGAACTGCGGTCGGTTACAAACGAAATATTGGTTTCTGAAGCTCCCTGAGCACAGGCAACCACATTTATCCCGTTACGTCCCAGGGTTCCGAAAAGTTTTCCGGCTATACCCGGAGTTCGTTTCATATTGTCGCCAACGATAGCTACAGTAGCCAGATCATTTTCAGCAGCAATGGTATCAATTTCTCCCTGAGCTATTTCTATCGCAAATTCTTCCTGTAAAACATTTACTGCCAGTTCGCTGTCGGCATTACGAACACCAATCGAGGTAGTGTTTTCGGACGAAGCCTGCGAAACAAAGAATACGCTGATGCCGTTTTTGGCCAGTACCTTAAAAATACGATGGTTCACTCCGATAACGCCTACCATACCAAGTCCCTGAATGGTAACGAGCGAAGTGTCGTTTATCGACGAAATACCTTTAATCGCTTTTGCTGCTCCGCCTGCTTTTTCCT
>JAYRXP010000146.1:0-3169 GCA_041917395.1 Paludibacter sp. | reverse complement strand
TACTGGGTGGCCGATCAAAGGATAATTTGTTACAAATAGAGGATTTTCGGACCTACGGAAATGTTTATACGACCACAGAGGATGGTTCGTTTGGCGAAAAAGGATTTGTTACAAATCACTCTATTCTCAGGAACAAAAAATTTGACATGATTTACACTTGTGGTCCGACCCCAATGATGAAAGCAATTGCCAGTTATGCAAAATCGAATAATACTCCCTGTGAGGTATCGCTCGAAAATACAATGGCATGCGGATTTGGAGCTTGTTTATGTTGTGTAACCGATAGTATCGACGGTCATGTTTGTGTGTGTACCGAAGGTCCTGTTTTTAATATATCGAAGTTGAAATGGTAGATTTGAAAGTAAAATTAGGCAGGATGGAACTAAAAAATCCTGTAATGACCGCCTCAGGAACTTTTGGTTATGGAACAGAATACCAGGATTTTGTTGATTTGTCGCGAATTGGAGGAATAGTTGTTAAAGGTACTACTATTCGCGAACGTCAGGGAAATGCTTATCCACGAATGGCTGAGACTCCTTCAGGCATGTTAAATGCTGTAGGACTACAAAATAAAGGTGTAGAATACTTTATTAAAAACATATATCCGGAAATAAAGAGTTTTGATACAAGTATTTTTGTTAATGTATCCGGAAGTACAATAGAGGATTATATTATTACAGCCGAAATGCTTAATGTTCTCGATAAAATTCCGGGTATTGAACTTAATATTTCGTGTCCTAATGTTAAAGAAGGAGGAATGGCTTTCGGAACCAGTTGTTTGTCTGCAGCTCAGGTAGTTAAAGAAGTGCGAAGAGTATATAAAAACGAATTAATGGTGAAGCTTTCGCCAAATGTAACTGACATTTCGGAGATTGCAAGGGCTGTTGAGGCTGAAGGAGCTGATTCAATTTCATTGATTAATACTTTGCTTGGAATGGCCATAAACGCTGAAAAACGAAAACCAGTACTTTCGACTGTTACAGGAGGATTGTCTGGTCCGGCTGTGAAACCGGTAGCTCTTCGAATGGTATGGCAGGTTTCTAAAGCTGTAAAAGTTCCGGTTGTTGGTATGGGTGGTATTATGAATGCCACAGACGCTATTGAATTCTTACTGGCAGGTGCATCTGCTATTCAGATTGGAACGGCCAATTTTATAGATCCAACTATTTCTGTCAGAGTGTTGGAAGGCATTGAAAGTTATTTGAAAAGACATAGTTTTAACTCTGTAAATGAGATTATTGGTGCTTTAGAAGTTTAAATCTCAATTTTTTGAAACAAACACCCCGACTGAATGAAAAAATACATCTCCCTTTTCATTCTTCTGTTTACTTTTTCGAGTTTTTTGCAGGAAAAGATAAATCCGGATATTCGTCGACAGTTAATTGATGAAAAACTTGTTTTGGTCTTTGCCGGTGATATTATGGGCCATGTACCACAGCATCAGGCTGCATATAACGCAATTACTCAAAAATACGATTATACTTCCTGTTTTCAATATGTTAAACCCTACATCGAAGAGGCTGATTATGCCTTTGCAAATCTTGAAGTAACTCTTGCCGGACCGCCGTATAGTGGTTATCCGGCATTTTCAAGTCCGGATGCTTTGCTTGATGCAATTAAATTTGCAGGTTTTGATGGAGTTTTCACTGCTAATAATCACGTAGCCGACCGGGGAAAAGCCGGACTTGAAAGAACTGTAAATACCATACACAACAGAAAACTTCTTTTTGCAGGTAGTTATATTTCCCCTGAACAGCGCGACTCTGTTTATCCGCTGATTATCAATAGAAAAGGTGTAAAAGTTGCAGTTTTAAATGCTACTTACGGAACAAACATGAATCCTGTATATCGCCCAAACGTTGTAAATATGCTTGATTCGGCACAGATATTACAAGATATAAATGATTCAAAACAACAAAATGTTGATCTAATTATTGCCATTGTGCATTGGGGAAACGAATATGAATTAAAATCCAATCAGCAACAAAGGGATTTTGCCGATTTTTTGAAAAAAAATGGTGTTAATCTGATAATTGGAAGTCATCCTCATGTTGTTCAAAATGCCGAATATATAGATTCTACAATTCCGGTTATCTACTCTTTGGGCAATTTTATCTCCAATCAGCGAAAGGTAAATACAAATGGAGGAATACTTCTGAAAGTTGAAATAAGTAGCCGACTGAAGCAGCCAACGGGGATAAGCTATCTGCCGGTTTACGTTTACAGAGGCAAAAAAAACGGAAAATACGATTATCAGATTATTCCGACAATTGACTTTATTAAATATCCTGCTCGATTTAATCTTCCCGCCACTGATAGCATCGATTTACGTTACTTCGATACCAACACAAGGTCTCAATTGAGTAATCTTAAAATATGGGACGATCTGCGAACGAATTAAATTCCTGTTCGTAGATGAAAAACTATTAGAAAAATTTAAATTATAGGTTCAGATACTACTAATAGGCAATAAATTCTTATTTTTGCTCTAAATAATGTTTCCGACTATTTTATGCATAAAATAAAACCCACCGTTATTGTACTGCTATTAGTACATATTTTTTCATTGGCTGCGCAAAACAAAAATCAGGCATACCTGAATTATATTGCGAACTATGCTCAGTTAGCTGTGATTCAACAAAAAGAATTTGGTATTCCGGCAAGTATAACACTTGCGCAGGGGTTATTGGAATCGGGAGCAGGCCAAAGTGTTTTTGCACGAAATTCAAATAATCATTTTGGAATAAAATGTCATGACTGGACCGGAGATAAAGTGTATCACGATGATGATGCTCAGGGAGAATGCTTTAGGAAGTATGATAACGTAATCGATTCCTATCGCGATCATTCTTTATTTCTCAAAAATAAAGGACGCTATTCATTTTTATTCGACTACAGTCCAACTGATTATGAATCCTGGGCTCATGGTTTAAAAAGAGCAGGTTATGCCACCGATCCTTCGTATGCCTATAAATTGATTTCTATAATAGAGAATTACGAACTTCATAAATTCGATTTGCAAAAAGAACCAAAAAACTGGGGAATTATAGAAAACCACAAAGAAAAAGAACTGAATCAATATCAGCCAATAGGTAATATAACGGCCGAAGGCAATCATGTAATTTACAAAACCAACAGAGTTAAATTTGTTGTATCAGAGCAAGGTGAT
>JAYRXP010000145.1:0-3770 GCA_041917395.1 Paludibacter sp. | reverse complement strand
GCCAACCACCACGTACACGAATCGCCAAAAGTAATGCTTTACCCAATGGTTGTTCTGGCGGTTTTATCCGTTGTTGGAGGTTTTGTGGAGTTTCCGAAACTATTTTCAGAGAATCAGGCCTTCAGCAATTATCTGAACCCGGTTTTTGAGAAAGCCGGTGCTCTTGTTCCGGCAGGCGAACATGCACTTTCGCACAACACCGAGTTATTAATACTGATTATTCCGTTACTGATTATAACGACTCTGATTTTTGTTGCCTTCAAAGCATTTACAAAAGACAAAGAGCTTACCGGGGCTAAAGGAATACAAAAAGTATTTGCCGGCAAATTCTATTTCGACGAAATCTACGATGCGCTTTTCGTGAAATCAATTGGTAGTTTATCCCTGTTTTTCCGCGAAATTCTCGATCAGGTAATTATTAATAATGTGGTGAATACCATTGGTAATTCTACCCTGTTTATCGGAAAAAGATTACGACGCCTTCAGAGTGGAAACGTTGGTTTTTATTTGTTTATCATGGTTTTCAGTGTGGTTGCCATCCTGTTTTTTAATATAATTTTTTAAGCGATATGATTCTTATACTTCTTCTTATCCTGCCACTGCTTGCGTCCCTGCTTCTGTTTACCGGAAAGTTGGGTAAGCACAGCCGCAATTTTGCACTGGCATCTTCGATGGTGATTTTTATAATTTCGGTAGTGGTTGGGTATGCCTTTTCCTTTGCCGACGATAAGATTTTATCGCTCGACCTCGATTTGCAAAAACTGCTCGACATTCAGATTATTCTGAAAGCAGATGCTATTTCGATGGTTCTGATTATGCTTACCACTTTGCTGGTGCCCATAATCGTGACCTCAACCTCCCGAAAAGAAAACCGCACACATAATTTCTATGCGCTTATACTCTTAATGGAAATGGCGCTGATAGGCGTTTTCACAGCATCCGAAATGATTCTTTTCTATATTTTCTGGGAGCTGGCCTTAATGCCTGTATTCTTTATCACAGCCATTTGGGGAGGCGAATACAAAAAGAAAATAACGGTAAAATTCCTGATTTACACCCTGTTTGGTAGTTTTGCCATGCTTATTGCCATACTTTATTTATACACCCTTACTCCTGCTCCGCATTCGTTCAGTTTCGAAAGTTTTTACGCGCTGAATCTGCCATATTCGGTGCAGGTGCCGGTATTCCTGGCTTTCTTTTTAGCGTTTGCCATTAAAATACCGTTGTTTCCGTTCCACTCGTGGCAGGCCGAAACCTATAATGTGTCGCCCGTTCAGGGGACCATGCTTATGGCCGGCATTATGCTTAAAATGGGATTGTACGGAATTATCCGCTTTCTGTTACCCATTACGCCCGACGTTGTAGCCGGTGGCTCACTGATATTTTTACCATTAATCCTTTTTGGCGTTATTTACGGTGCTATCATTGCCATTCGTCAGCCCAACCTGAAAAAATTAATTGCATTTGCCTCGTTGTCGCATGTGGGAATTATTGCGCTCGGTTTGCTTTCGAACAATCATTACGGCATCGAAGGAGGTATTCTTCAACTATTTTCGCACGGTGTAAATGTTGTCGGATTCTTTTTGTGTTACTACATGATTGTAAAACGTACCAATACCGATAAAATAAGCGACCTGGGCGGAATTGCCTCTGTAGCACCGCGTTTTGCGGTTATATTTCTCATTATCGTTCTGGCCAATGTATCGCTTCCGCTCACAAACAGTTTTGTCGGTGAGTTTCTGATTCTGCTGGGCTTATTTCAGTTCAATAAAGTACTGGCCATTATTGCAGGGCTAACCATTATTCTGGGAGCAGTTTACATGCTGCGAATGTATCAGCGTATAATGTATGGCGAACGCACTGTTGTAACCGAAGATTTCGAAGATTTATCCATTAGCGAAATGCTTCTGTTTGTGCCAATACTGATTTCAATATTCTGGGCAGGTATTTCACCATCTTTTGCCCTCCAAATGATAGAAGGAGTTGTTAATTCATTAATCATTAATCACTAATCACTTTGTATGTTCGCCATAATAACCATATCCATAGTTGCAATCATTGTACTTGTTTTAGGAGCACTGAATCAAAAGAAACCCTTGCTGCCGGTTATTTTCACAGGTTTAATTGCCGCCTTTGTCATTAATCTGCAGGGCTGGAACAAATCGGCTCATTTATTCAACGAAATGTATATTGCCGATAATTTCAGCATTGCTTTCAATGGGGTCCTGATTTTCACAACCTTTCTGGTGTTTCTGTTTGCTCCGGTTTATTACAAGCCGGTAAAACGTCCGCTCGAAGATGTGTATGCGCTGATTCTTTTTGCATTGGTGGGCGCACTTACCATGACAGCTTTTGGCAATCTGTTGATGTTGTTTGTCGGAATTGAAACACTATCGCTGGCACTCTATATTCTGGCCGGCAGCAAGAAGTTCGACCCCAACTCCAACGAGGCTGCCATGAAATACTTCCTCACGGGTTCGTTTGCATCAGGATTTTTGCTGTTTGGTATCGCCCTGCTTTATGGCGCAACCGGCACTATGAATCTGGAAGAAATTCATCAATATGTTTTATCGCATCAGGCAGGCATGCCAGCCATGCTTAACATTGGATTGTTGCTCGTGGCCATTGGTATGACTGTCAAAATCGGTGCAGCGCCATTTCATTTCTGGGCTCCAGATGTGTACGAAGGCTCACCCACACTTATCACCACTTTTATGGCTACAGTGGGTAAAGTTGCTGCTATAGCTGCATTCTTTCGGCTTATGCATTCCAGTTTCGCCGAAATATCCGAAACCTGGACGCTTACACTCACTATTTTCGCCATGGCCACCATACTCATTGGTAACCTTTCGGCATTCTATCAGGACAATGTGAAACGTATGTTTGCCTATTCGGGGATTGCCCATGCTGGTTATATGCTTATCGCCATAATCGCGCTGAAAGATAATGCACCGGGGGTATTGCTGCTCTATTCCATGTCGTACACCGTTGCAACCATAACAGCTTTTGCCGTATTAATTCTGGTGCGCGAAGAAACAGGAACTTTCTCTATCAAAGCCTTCAACGGTTTGGCCAAAAAGAACCCGACCGAAGCATTTGCCATGTCCATTGCCATGTTATCGTTGGCAGGAATTCCACCATTGGTTGGGTTTGCAGCAAAGTATAACCTGCTTATTGCCGCCATCGAGCAGGGACATCTGCCGTTGGTAATCGTTGCCATTATCGGTTCGGTAATCAGTGTCTATTTCTACATTCGCCCCATTATTGCTATGTACGTCAACAAACAGGCCGAAGGTGTGGTTATCGACTCATCCAACACCTACCGCCGCCAGATTGAACTCGCTGCTATCCTTATGATTATTCTGGGTTTAATTCCGGGACTTTTTGTAAATCTGGTTTTGTAAAAATTGTAGATAAGGGTTTGAGCAAAAAACAAAAGGAATGTCTGAATTAAATTGATTCGGACATTCCTTTTTTTAACCTCAAAAACTAAATAACCTACAAACAACAACTAAAAACTAATCGCTCCAAAAAACTCAGGCAAATGAAAGTTTGGCTTATCGGATTGAATTAAATTCCAACTCAGGTAGTGAGGTGTTACTGTTTCATCTCCACATTTATAGAAATTAGCTTCAAGAATATGATTCTTATCTGGCTGAAATCCAATGATTGCAAACGGGATTGCAACAGTTAGACTCCATTCGAAATAACCTGATTTTTCATCTATGGGTTGAGTGCCCAAACTTGGAAAGCGCTCAATCTGACTTAAT
>JAYRXP010000144.1:0-5570 GCA_041917395.1 Paludibacter sp. | reverse complement strand
TGGCAGGTGCACGTGAACCCAACCGGGGAAAAGTATCGTATCCAAAAGGCACTGTAGTAGCTTACTTACCTCAGCATTTGCTGACAAGCGACACCCGTACCGTATTTGATGAAACGGCACAGGCTTTTTCGGAGATTCACGACATGGAAGCCGAAATAGCGACTCTGAACGAAGAACTGAGTACACGAACCGACTATGAATCGGACAGTTACATGGAGCTCATTGAAAAAGTTTCGGCTCTGAGCGAGCAGTTTTACAGCATCGAAGAAATAAACTATGATGCCGACATCGAAAAAACACTGCTCGGACTTGGTTTTTCACGCGACGATTTTCAGCGTAAAACAGCGGAATTCAGCGGAGGTTGGCGCATGCGTATCGAACTGGCAAAAATTCTGCTTCGCCGTCCGGATATTATTTTGCTGGACGAACCTACCAATCACCTTGATATTGAGTCCATTCAGTGGCTCGAAGATTTTCTGATAAACTCGGCAAAAGCTGTAGTTGTTATAAGCCACGACCGCGCTTTTGTAGACAACATTACCACCCGCACCATCGAGGTTACAATGGGGCGCATTTACGACTACAAAGCCAAATACTCTCACTATCTCGAATTGCGCAAAGAGCGTCGTGAGCAGCAACAGAAGCAATATGACGAGCAACAAAAAATGATTGCCGAAACCACGGAATTTATCGAGCGCTTCAAGGGTACCTATTCGAAAACACTACAGGTACAAAGTCGCGTAAAAATGCTCGAAAAGCTTGTCTTAGTGGAAGTTGATGAAGAAGACACTTCACGGCTCAGGCTAAAGTTTCCACCTTCGCCCCGCTCCGGAAATTATCCGGTAACGGCTGATATGGTCGGAAAAAGTTACGGCGAAAAGCAGGTTTTTGAGCATGTGAACTTTATGATTGAACGGGGTGAGAAAATTGCTTTTGTGGGCAAAAACGGCGAAGGAAAATCCACCCTTGTTAAGTGTATAATGAATGAAATAAAGCACGAAGGCAAATTAACGCTCGGACATAACGTAAAAATTGGCTATTTTGCTCAGAATCAGGCATCACTTCTCGACGAAAATCTCACTGTATATCAAACAATCGACGATATTGCTGTGGGTGATATTCGTACCAAAATCAAAGATTTACTGGGAGCGTTTATGTTTGGAGGTGATGAATCCTTCAAAAAGGTAAAAATACTGTCAGGCGGTGAGCGCACCCGACTGGCTCTACTCAAGTTGTTGCTCGAACCTGTAAATCTGTTGATTCTCGACGAACCTACCAATCACCTCGACATGCGTACCAAAGACATTCTGAAACAGGCACTTGTTGATTACGATGGAACATTAATTGTCGTTTCGCACGACCGCGACTTTCTGGATGGACTCGTAACAAAAGTCTACGAATTCGGAGGTGGACGCGTAACAGAACATCTCGAAGATATTTACGGCTTCCTGGCAAAAAAGAAAATGGAAAATTTGAGAGAAATAGAAAGAAAATAAACAAATTTGAAAATTTAAGAATTTGAAAATTGTGTATCTTTTCCGAAAATAATATTTGCACACAGAACACACAGAATAAACGAAAAATCACAAAAATATTTTGCTTGACTATTTTCAATTACTTGATATAATGAGCATCTATAATAAAAGTGTTATTCCGTTTATTCAGTTTAATCTGCGTGCTTATATTTTTGGAATGGGGTCAATTACTTTATCAATTTTAGCCCGCTGAGAGCCGAACTATCGTTAGGTCGGATAGTAAGTGCATGATTAAAAAGCACTTTTGCGTCGGCTGCTTTTCCCAGATTTAATTTTGTCCAACCAAGCATAATAACCGAATCATAATCAAGCGGATAAAGATTAACCACTTTTTCGAATAATTTATTGGCATTTACATAATCCTTCCGGTTATAATAAATTACGCCCAACCAATAATTTGCAGTGGTGTTTTGCGGGTCAATTTTGAGAATCTGCAAATAATGCGCTTTTACTTTTTCCCAACTTTCGATAGCGCTCAGCGGCTTTATACAACCAAAGCGGGCTTCGATAGCATACGGTTTTAAACTGATTGCCTTATCGTAACACTTTATCGACTCGGTATAATTCTTACTCAGGTACTGTAGCCAGCCAAGCCTGATATTACAAAAGTAATCATTGGCTTCGTAAACGTTTTTCACCTCCTTAATTGCCGCACTGTAATTGGAATTTTTTTCGTATTCGTAGCTCTTTGTGAATGCTGTCTGACGCGATATTGATTCCGAAAAAACGACATTAGCTATTAAAAAGAACAACAAAATGGCTTTAAGTTTTAAAGTTTCCATATTAAACCTCCCGTAATTGAATGTTGATTATAAATATATTGTGTATCGTCAGCAGTTTGTTTTTTATCATAACTGTAATTTGTAAACAAAGTGAGATGCTTTCCTAAATAACAGAACAGCGAAGCTCCCGTACGGAATATGGTGTAATCCATTGAGTTATACAGATAAAGTCCGTTATTGTCAACAAAATTATTCAGGTTGCCAAGTGTAACTCCGGCCTGTAACCAGAATCTGTTCAAAATGAGTGTGCCAATTGTTTGATTAAATACCAATCTCGAACTTGTGGAATCGGCAATGTTGTAAAGTGAAGATTTCAGGTATATTTTACCCGGTGTGGGTAATACAAATCCGACCTGTAATCCTGTTTGGTGCGCCACATTGTATGCATTTGTAAAAGAAGAATAACTCAGCGAAAGATCAAACCTGTTAAAACTATGCGAAAAGCTACCGTACCACATATTTCCGGGCATTGATAAACTATCAGTAGCCGTATTGTATTTTGTACCGACGTAGTGGTATGCTGCAGTCAGGTTCGTTCGGCTAAAAACAGAATATATCCCCGACACAAAATACTCATTCTGAACTGTTTGATTTGTAAGTTCTGTTATCTGGTTGTATGTTGAATACGTCTGATATAAACTGAAACGATACCCCAACAGCGAATTTAAACCGATCCGTTTATATGTCGGATTTCCCCTCATTGCGTAATCACTTATTTTATAATTATATTCCAAATCAACCGCATCAACAGGTCTTGTTTTTTTTACGCCAAGTGCCCGCTGTGTGATTGTATCTGTTTTCGAAAGCTGAAACCGTGCCATTTTTTCGTCATTAATTTTAACTGCAGCATAATACAAATACGCACGCGAAACTTCGTCGTGTGCATCAAACTTCAGCGAATTCTGGTAGTACTTTATTGAACTATAGTAATTACCCTGAACAAAGCTGGCGTATCCCATGCGTTGCTGCAAATACTTAAAATTAAGACCCTGATTAACAGCTTCGTTACCCAAAGCTATCAGTTCGCTCCACTTTCCGTTTACATAATAGTTATACGAAAGGCTATCAACCATAACCGCATTGAGGTTTTGCTGCGAAAAAACCGGCAACGCAAAAAATAAAAATCCGATTATATACTTATACATTCTGCTTCAATTTCTATTTTCGACGATTTATATTCAAATTTCTGTAAACCGCTGTCATTTATTGTAATAACACTTTCGCTCAGTTTTCTTGTTTTAGCAAAAAGTTTCAACTCAACACCCGAAGCCAGACTAACTGTACCTTTATCGAGGGCATTGTCGGCAAACTGAACTCCTGAGTTATATTTTACTGTCATAAAATTGTAAAACGGAGCGATAAAATCATGCAACCACGAAACCAGCAATGATCTCTGATGAATGCTCAGTGGAAATGTATCATTAATCTGAATCTGTTTATCGCCCAGATAAATTTTGTAGGCTGACAGATAAAAGTAATATAACAACGATTTTTTATCGCCATAAAACGCTGTAAAATAAAACATGGAGCCATCGTTTATATAATAGGCTGCCGAATTTGTATCGCTGCAAAAAATATACTTCTGATTCAGTGCATCGGTGTAAGTTTCCCAAAGTTCCGATTTTTCTTTCGTTCCGTTTATCGTGTATTTCATATTCAGAACACTGTCGGGCAGAACGTTAAAGGCATTATACAGAAACTTATCGGTAGAAAGCGGCGACAACACATCGCCTTTTTGTGGTTTCTTATATTGCATCAATGTGGTGTTCTGCTCATTCATTTTGTAAAAATAAGCAAATGGATAATCAATGGTTTTTGCACCAATAATTGGGTGAACCTGCACCTGAAAATGTATATGTGGTTCCGGCGAACGACCCGAATTTCCACAGTGTGCCAACAAATCGCCTTTGTGAACATAATCGCCATTATGAACCTTGAACGATCCTTTTTTCAAATGCGAAATTTGTGTATACAAACCATTCAGATGCCGTATGACGATACTGTTACCCCAGTTGTTCACCGTATTTACCTGCCCCGGAATGTTATCTTCGATATTATCCTGAATAACTTCAACAAATCCATCAGCCGGAGCAAAAACAGGTTTGTTGTAACAGTAATAATCTGTTAACTGAAATCCATCGTTTCTAAAAGTCCTTCCAGCATCATCCACAATCATAAAATCGAATGCATGCCGCCAGTCGCCTTTATGCGTATATTCACCCTCGTGAGCCTGAGTTACAGTCCATTCGCCAATAAACGGCAAATGCAACGGGAAGTAATAAACACCCGATAAACGCTCACGGTTATTCTGATAAGTATACAAATTTTTTTCGGGAGAATTTAACTGCAAAGGCGTAATTACCAGGCGATTGGCTTTGGTTCGCAATTGAAGAAAATACACAAAAAGTATAGTTACAAACGAAAACGAAAGTGAAAACACCGGCAACTGAATAAAACCGAGCAACTTATAAAAAAACAATAACACCAGCGAAGTAAGCGGAATAAGCAAAATTGTCCATAAATAGGATTCTTTGGAAGGAATCGTAAAAAAGCCACCAATGGCATAAGCCACCATCATATAGTTGGCTCCTATGTTGTAATAATTGATACTTGCAGCCTCTGAACCTGTGAACTGTGCGAAAAAGTAAGCCGACAGAAAACCAATAACCGACAGCGAAAACATAATACGCGACCCTGCGAGCAGAGCTAATGAAATAAGCAAGCCTGCAATCAGATTATTCTGAAACAAGATGGAGCTTAAAGATCGCAGGTAAATATCGACAAGACCGTGTATCTGAACAGCATCGATAGTTTTAAACAATTCGAGTAACTCGCTGCCCCCCACAGCATACAACTCATTCATCCAGAAAATACTGCGTTGAGTTAATCCCAGATTCTCGAAATGTGACGATGGTAACACCACAAACCAGAATGTAAGTACAAACGGAATGCTCAGAAAAGGAAGTTTGTATTTATAAAGCCAGCCTCCCAAACTCACCGACAACAAGAGTGTAAGCAAAGATGCCAATGCCAAAAGGCTGAAATAAACCACGCTGGGATCAAAAAAGGTTCCCATACCCAAACCTACCAACAGGGCATTGAAACTGTAGTATCCACTACGAAGCGAACTTTGATTCAGGTGCATTGAATTGCCAACCAACAGCACAAAAATAACGGACAACAAACCACTGAGCCCTGCCCAAAAATTCAGAAAACTGACCAGCAACAATGTGCCGGCCAGTATTTTGTTATC
>JAYRXP010000143.1:0-7879 GCA_041917395.1 Paludibacter sp. | reverse complement strand
TGCTGCCGATTATAACTTAGATATTTATAGCACCGGCAATGTACACCAGTTTGCATCGGTGTCGTATACCAACAAATTCGACAGAGTAAGTACCACTTTAGGATTAAATTATGCAAATCGTTTCAACAAAAACGATTTACAGATAGACTATACAGGCTACATAAAGCTACTTTCGAAAAACTATTGGTATACGCACTTCGGGTATGCATTCAACGGTAATCTATTTGCAAAATACAGGGTAGGTTTAGAATATTATTACAAAACAAAAAAAGCTGCCGAAGCATCGCTCGGTATGCGTTATATGTTCTACCCTGGCCCATCAAGACAGGATGTTTGGATAGCAACCGGCAGTGCAGGCATCTATTTCAAAAACAACTGGATTTCATTTCGCCCATACTACGTAATGCAAAAAGACCGAAATTCCATTTCATTCAACGCTAAATACAGAGTTTATGAGAAAAACCCTTTGGAATATAGTGGTTTTGAGTTTGGATTTGGTAATTCGCCCGACGATATTTACACCTCTACACAAGGTTCATTCAACCAACTAATGTCCTACAGAATACGTTATGAAAAGAGCAAACTTTATGGCACCAAATCGCAGTTGGTATGGGGATTGGGACTTGTGCAGGAACAATACACGCAAGGTACGAATATTTTGTCGCGTTTTCGGTTTCTCATTGATTTAGGCTATCGCTTCCGATTTTAAGAATATTGCATGAGATTATTAAAAATATATAACCGCTATTTTTTCCGACGGATATTATTCTTAGTATATCTGTTGTTTTTTGTGTTTATATATCTCATTTTGGACGAAAAAGAATATTCATTTCGGGGATTTGTGATTCAGAATCCGTTCTTCGATTTTTTCAATTCGCACAGCACATTTTTTTATTCCATATTAATCTTCATAATTTTTGCACTAACAACAACCATTACCGAACTTATATTAACGTTCAGAAATTCGAAAAAGCAGGATAAAGAAGCTGCAAAACGAAAAGAAATACACAACGATATTAACAATAAGATTTTCAAACATTTATACGAAAACGATGATCTCGATGCTGATATTTACTTTGTACAGGAACACAAACTTAAATACACCGAAGATTATCCGAGGCTGGCGTTTATTAACCGTTTACGTCGGATTTTAAATCTAACAACAGGCGAAGTGCACAAGCGTTGTGTGCGTATTTTTCAGTTGCTGAACGAAGAGGAACTTATTAAATCGTATCTGAAATCGCCCTATCTGCGTCACAAACTGTTTGCAATTACAACAATCGGCGATTTCCGTCTACGGTTATTCAACAAGGAGTTACTAAAGTTAATGCGGCATAAGAATGATGCAATTGCATCGGAAGCCATGTACGCTTATGTGAAAATCTCGAGAAACACAGATTTTTTATTTTTGACAGAGCGGAATAAACCAATCAGCAGATTAGATTTTTATAATTTTGTTCAGTTAGCACGCGACAATACCAACATCGTTTACGAGTTGCTAATCAAACATCCTGTACCATCTGTTTCGGCATTGGGTTTGCGCTTTGCCGCAATGCATAAGGTAAAATCGGTAAAAGGTGAAATTTTTAAACGCATAAATCACTTCGATCATTTTGTAAGCGAAGAAGCTCAAAGTGCTTATCTTGCTATGATAGAAGAACTTGATGCGATTATTTTATTGAACAGATTTGATGCATTTACAAAACGAAATCAATTCAGGATTTTAAAGTTATTAGGTCAGTATCTGAATAATCCTTTAGTATTGTCACTTTTTAACGAAATAATTGAAAATTACGACTATGAAATTAAATCGGCAGCTTTAAACGTGATGGTACGGCATAATATTGCAGCCACCTTTAAATTCAGAAATCACCCTGATGCAATGGTACATAAGGCATTTGAACAACTAACCGACTTTTAAAAGAGAGAGAGAGATTTATGTATAATTTTTCGTTGATAGATATTTTTAATGTATTGTTTTTTGTGTATGGATCGGTCATCATTTCCATATACATATTTACAGCTATGCTTGCTGTGCTCGAACTTAGCAAATACATTAACCGTAACCGTCGGTTCGATTTTAATGCAATGCTTAGCTACGAATGCCTGCCTTCGATTACCGTAGTAGCTCCGGCCTACAACGAAGAACGCACTATCATTCAGAATATCAGCGGATTACTAAGCTTAAAATATCCCGATTTTGAAATCATAGTTGTGAACGATGGTAGTAAAGACGATAGTTTAGCAAAAGTAATAGCGCATTTCGATTTGGTTCCATCCAATCAATACTACGAAATGAAGATTCCGACAGCAGAAGTACGTGCTATCTACAAATCGCGCAACAATGCTTTCAATCATTTAACTGTGGTTGACAAAGAAAACGGGGGAAAATCGGATGCTTTGAATACAGGATTGAACTTAGCCCGCAACGAACTTTTTCTGGCGTTAGATGTGGATTGTATTGTGGAGTCGGATGCCCTGTTACGCATGGTAAAGCCATTCCTCGAAGAGTCGGAACGCGAATGCATTGCAACAGGGAGTGTAATACGTGTTGCAAATTCCTGCGAAATTGTTAACGGACAATTAAAAAAAGTTCGTTATCCATCGAACCTATGGGCAAAATTTCAGGTTTTGGAATACTTCCGCGCATTTACATTAGGCCGTATGGCCTGGAAAAAACTGAATGGTCTGCTGATTATTTCCGGAGCCTTTGGCCTTTTCAACCGCGAAAGAGCATTGGCAGTAGGTGGTTACGATGTTGATACAGTTGGCGAAGATTTGGAAATTGTGCTGCGTATGCGCAAACACATGCACGATGTTGAAAAGAAAAAATACTATGTTTCGTTTATACCCGACCCCATCTGCTGGACCGAAGTACCTGAATCGCTGCGTATTCTGTCGCGTCAGCGCAAGCGTTGGACACGCGGAGCTATCGAAACCATTCGTAAGCATAAAAATGTATTTTTTAATCCGCGCTATGGCATTACAGGCATGGTTAGTTTTCCAAACTTAGTGCTTTTTGAGTGGCTAGCACCTATCATTCAGTTCGTTGGCTTTGTTTATGTAACATTCATGACAATTTTTGGCTTATTAAATGTTCAGACTTTTTTAATACTTTTGCTTTTTGTTATTTCGTTTGCTTTGATGTATTCATTTTTTGGGGTATTTTACGAAGCTTACACCTATAATAAATACAAGGGTACCGGCTATTTGCTTAAAGCATTTTTTGTAGCACTTTTCGAGATTTTGATATATCAACCATTGAATGTATATTTTGCTATTATGGGCAATTACGAAGCATTTTTACGTAAAAAGACAAAGAACAAATGGGGTGAGATGACACGTAAAGGTTTTCAAGCAAGTACAAACAGTTCAAAATAAAATCATAAACAGCATTATATGAACATTAGTCACGATTTGGATTTTCTTCATTTTGGAATTAAAGCAATAGATGCGCAGCATCAAAAGTTTTTCACGCTACTCACCGAATTGCGTATATACAACACAAACAGAGATGACAATCATGCTGTTATGGATATTATCGATGAACTCAAAGCCTATTCTGAGTATCACTTTGAACTCGAAAAAAGAATTATGACACAGAGTGAATTTCCGGAGATGGAAGCTCATATTCAACAACACAATTTGTTTATTCGTAAGGTTGAGGAATTCAATCTTGCTTACAATTATCAGAGTGCTGCATTGAGCGATCAGGTGCTCGGATTTTTGCAAAAATGGTTTTTGGTGCATATTCCGGATTGGGATCAGCGCTATGTTGATTTTATTAAGAACAAAAGAGAATTACAAAAAAAATGATTCACCGACTTATACTTATTTTGCTGATAGCTTTGGCTCCTTTACTGTCAAAAGCTCAGGATAAAAAGCCCCTTCCTTTTTCGACCGACAGTAATTACCTTACTGTTTGGAATGGAACAACTTATGAGCCAATATTTATAAAAGGAACAAATCTTGGCATTGCCCGCCCCGGAACATACCCGGGCGAAATGGCTGCTTCACGCACCGATTATCAGCGTTGGTTTCGCGAAATAAAAGCTGCCGGATTTAACTGTATTCGCCTGTATACCTTGCATTTTCCAACTTTTTACGAAGAACTCCGGAATTATAATCTCAAAAATCCGCAACAACCGCTTTTCTTTTTTCAGGGCGTATGGCTAAACGAGGAACTCGAAGGTTACGACCACGATTTATACATGCTTGCCGATACGTTCAAAGTTGAAATTCGTGAAAATATCGACTGTGTTCATGGCAACCGAACCATTCAGGAGCGCTTCGGGAAAGCAGCCGGTATTTATACTGCCGATGTATCGCAGTGGCATCTCGGGTTTCTGATTGGTCGCGAGATTTATCCCGAAGAAATTCTGAAAACTAATTTGAAAAACAAAAATATTACATCGTTCAAAGGAAATATATTTGAAATTGAAAATGCATCTCCTGCCGAAGTTTGGGTAACCGATAAACTCAACTACGTAGTCGAATATGAACGTACTAAATACAACACCGAGCGTCCGGTAAGCGCTTCGTCGTGGCCTACGCTCGACCCTATTCAGCATCCACTCGAAGCAGTTCGTATGGAAGATACGGCACAAATTGATTTATCGAAATTGAAATTGATAGATGCACCTGCCGGGGTTTTTATTAGCTACCACGCTTATCCGTACTACCCTGATTTTATCAGCAACACACCTGAATATCAGAAATTTTCGGACGAATTTGGCCCAAACAGCTACATTGGTTATATCACCGATTTAAAATCGCATTACAAACAATTTCCGTTGCTTATTGCCGAAATTGGTGTTCCATCGAGTTGGGCTGCTGCACACTACACATCAAACGGCATGAATCATGGCGCTCATGATGAAAAAGCGCAGGGCGACACGGACATACGGCTTTTCAGCAATATTAAAAATGCCGGACTGGCTGGCGCTGTTCAGTTTGCCTGGATTGATGAGTGGTTTAAAAATACCTGGCTCACTGATGTGGTCGATTTTGGCGACAAAATTCTATGGCACAATGTAACTGCTGCCGAACAAAATTTCGGACTTAAAAAATTTGTTGGCAAAAACGCCTGGATATTGGTGAAAGATTATGGCGACAAAGAAATAAAAAAAATGTCGGCTAAGGCCGGATTTAGTTTCCTCGAACTGAAATTAGAATTAAAAAACAAATTCGATTTGCTTGGCGAATGCTGGATTGCGCTGGACACGTACGACGATAAAATTGGTGAATCTATTTTACCAAATGGTAAAACACTGAACTCCCGTTCGGAATTTGCTTTGCATATCACCCAACACGCTGCCCGATTGTATGTTACTCAGGCGTACGATTTATACGGCATGTGGCATGGCGACCGTGTTCCTACACAACGATTTAAGTCAATAGTTTCGGATGGCGCTCCCTGGAATATTGTGCGCTGGAAAAATAATGCAGGTTACATGGATGTGCAGTATGTGGGCGAACTCAGGCTCAACAAATCCATTTTACCCGCCTCATCGCTCGATGCTGTTACATTATCCGAAAATAAGATTGAAATCCGTATTCCATGGTCGTATATTAATATTGTGGATCCTTCAAAACCCTGGGTTTTCGATGCACACGACGACGACCCCGATGGTAAATACCGCGAATACAAACTCACTGATGGTGTGACATTTAGCGCATGGTACAAAAACGAATTCTATTCGCACGACACACGCTTTTCGTGGAAATCGTGGACCGGTGTTCCTGTAAAAGACGTGGAAGAAACCACTAAGGCATCGTATTGGGTCATGTACAATAATCTTTCAAAATTCAACACCAAAGCTACTGTTTTCCCGGACGATTATTCAATGTCCGACACAGCACGCACAGTTTTTATGGTAGATGCTTCCAATGGTGTAATGAAAAACGATTTCGACATGGACAGCAAAGTACTTAACGCCGTGCTTACCGATGCTCCTGCAAACGGATTTGTGGATTTGAAAGCCGATGGTTCGTTTGTATACATTCCCCGCAAAGGTTTCGAGGGCATCGACCGCTTTAAATATGCCATTTTCGACGAACAGGATTTATCCTCGAGCGCCACAGTAAGCATTGATGTAAAAAAACAGGTAGCCAAATACTATACAGGCAACCCTGGCATTTTCAAAATTTTTCCGAATCCGGCTACCGGCTCATTCACTATTCAGGGTAAAGTGGATATTTATTCTGTCAGTTTGCTCGATTCGTCGGGACGTATTTTCCGCGAAGAATTAATTTCGGCAAAATCGAAAACAATTGATATATCGAATCTCAAATCAGAAATTTACTATGTGCTAACCAATATTGGCGGACAATTTTATTCCGAAAAACTGATTGTTACAAATTAAAAATGTGAGAAAGATCTTTTTTATACTTTTGATTATTAGCAAAATAACATTTGCTCAAAACAATTCTATCCATTTAATTTATTCAGGTGCTGATAGTGTTCAATCTTCCATGCTTTTCAAAATCGATGGAAATGCATTCCAACTATCAGATAATGAGACATATAAAATTCAAAAAACAGAAAATGGTATTTTAAAATCAAATCTGTGTGTCAGCGGTGATTTTGATGGAAATGGTGTATCGGAGTCGGCATTGTTTTACGACTTTACCTATATTCCAAATGGAAAACCAAAGTATACAGGCTCTAAAATTGTTTTATACAGTGAATGTAATCAGTCAATTGTTCCAACAGGTGTTTGGTTTTCAAAGCTCAAAACAGATTTTAATTTCGATGAAATCAAATTTGCAACTGCAGGCGATTTTAATGGTGATGGTAAATCGGATATTGCACTATTTCAATACAACGAAGAAATAATTGAACAAAATTTATATGTACTTTTTTCAAATGGTGAGTCATTTGATGATCCGGTTCTGTATTTTTCAACCGTAAAAGATGAATTTAACTTTTGTGCTATGAAATTTGTTGTTTCCGGCGATTTTTTGGGTGACAATAAATCAGACATTGCTGTATTCTACAATTATTTTGGCAATACATACGATACACAACAAAGAATTTTTGTTTTTGAATCAAATCAAACCTGCTTCAAAGAGCCCGTGGCTGTTTTCTCGGATATAAAAGAAAATTTTGATTTTGACGATTGCATTGCATCATTACAGGGCGATTATAATGGCGACGGATACAACGACATAGCTTGTGTTATTAACAATGAGATGGTTGACAAACAAGCAGTTGTTGTGTTTGAAAATCAACTGAAAAACATTTTCTCAAAAAAAACTTACCTGTCGCCCGATAGAAATGATTTTAATTTTGCTCATGTTAAGCTTGTTGCTTCAGGTTTAATCTCATCCGATAATAAAACAGATATTTTGCTTTGCTACAACCACGTTGGTCTCGAAAAGCAGATTATGTTTGTATTCGAATCAACAGGCGAAAGTTTTGTTAATTACAAAAACTATTATGAATTACCAAGTGCAACTTTTACTTTTGATAATGTAAAAGCTTTGTTTGTAAATAACTACGAGCCAAATACCAAAGTTACCCCAACCCTTTGGTATAATAACCACAAAGGAGCCGTAACTTTTGGCTTTGATGATGCTACGGCTATTGCTTTGCGATATGGAGCCGGCGAACTATCAAAAAACAAATTACACGGTACATTTTATGCTATTTCGAATGTTCCGTTCAATAACGAACCCGATTATTGTAACTGGGATACTCTACGTTATTATAAAAATTTGGGGCATGAAATAGGCTCACATTCAGCCAACCATAAATTCTGCGGAAATTATACCGGTGCCGATTCATTACTATTGCTTAATAGCTTATTGCTAAAATCAAAAACAGATTTAGATACGCAACTCAACCAGAATACATTTTCATTCTCGTATCCATTTG
>JAYRXP010000142.1:0-2110 GCA_041917395.1 Paludibacter sp. | reverse complement strand
TTGAGCCGCATTTTCGCAACTTACATACGACAAAGCCACTTTTACTTCCACCACTTCGTTTTTAGTTGTACTAAATTGCAAGACTGCTTTTTGCACATTCAGACTATCCTTCGAGCGTGAACGGTAAACAGGTTCTGTCACTTTTGTAAAACGCATATCTTTCGAAAACTCGGCTCTGAAATACACTTTCTGGTTTTTGGCCCAGCCGCGCGAATAACGATAACCTTCAATGGTGCGTGCGTCAATTTGTGTCAGCATCGTTTCGGTTGGTTCGTCCCAGTCAATTCCTTCGCCCAAATCAATAATAATGTTCGATTCGCTGCTCTCCGGAAAAGTATAACGATGATACCCCACGCGCGAAGTCGCTGTCAGTTCGGCTTTTATGCCGTATTTTTGTAATAAAACGGCATAATATCCCGGCTGAACTTTTTCTTCGGAATGCGAAAACTTCGACACATAACCTTTGGATAAATCCGAAAAAGTGCCTTTAAAAGTCGTAGGTTTTCCGGTTGTTGGCATAATGAGAATATCGCCTAAATCGCCAATACCCGTACCATTCAGGTGCGTGTGCGCAAAACCGATAATGGTACTGTCGGAATAATGATAACCCGAGCACCAGTGCCAGCCTTTGCTCATATTGGTCGGCCCCAGTTGCACCATTCCGAAAGGGACACTTGCTCCCACAAACACATTACCGTGGTAGTCCGAACCAATCATTGGATCGACAAAGCGTGAAGGACCCCCAACCCCTGAAGGGGAGTTGGAAGAGCGTACAGCCTGTAAATTACAGGTTATAAGCACAATACCGATTAATATTTTTATTTTTGAAATCACTATTTAGTAATACTTTGTATAATATTTTTTTAACGCAAAGAACGCTGAGTTTGTAAGATGAAAATAAAAACTTTTATCCGTCAATTGACGGATAACTTCGCGACCTTTGCGTAAAATTGAATAATTTATATCATAAAAAATCATCTTTGCGTTCTTAGCGTTTAACTACCACTTAAAATTTCCTTTCATGTCCACATCTTTCAACTGAAACGGCTGAATGTACGAATCTAGCAAAACAGCTAATTCTTTTCGGGTAATTTTTCGTTCGGCATTGTAATCGTTCAATTTCATTTTTCCCCAGTCCGAAATAATTCTTTCCGGTTTAATTTTTTTAATTTTATAAAATCCGGCCAACGAACAAATCAAATCAGTTGCTTCTTTTACAGATAGCTCATCACTGTTTATTTTCCATGCAAATGCCGGTTCAAAATCCTTCAAATCCTTTTTAAGTTCGGCAACATTCACATTTTTATCCGCGTTAAACCATGTTTCATTGCTCCAGCCTACGTTTTTGCCTTCACCTTTCAGAATCCCGGTAGCGCCAATTCGCTGAAGGGCTTTAAAATGAATATCAGTTTTGGGTAAATCCAGGTAAGGCATCAGATAGCCTCCGGCATCCAGTAGTGTTTGTTGTACTTTACGAACCGAAGTTTGAGCAATGTTTTTTTTATTTTTCAATGCTTTCACTGCCAATGCACCTGCCGCCTGACCAATTTGCAAAACTACCGGTTGTAAGCGTGTAGAACCATTCAGTAAATTCGAAACTGAAATGGATTTCTCAGCAACAATCAGTCCGTCAACATCTTTTGGCACCAAAGCTCCCAGCGGAACATTGTACGACGGAACGGGATAAAAATGCAAATCGGGCAATTTGTCCCACTCCGGATAACGCTTGTGATGATGGTCAATCGGGTAATCGCCAACAGCTACGCCGGTGCGGTAAAGTGCTTCGGGCTGGCTGAACGGTTTTGCCACATGATTCACATTAAAACGCACCACGCCGTGAATGTGTCGACTTTCGCGATGATACGGTATCAGCGGGAAATGATCGGCAGTCGGGAATTGCTCTTCGTCCAACCCAAAGGTTGAAAAACCAAGTTCGGTTTGCAAATAATACAGGTAGCAAAGCGAAAAGTTTTTGGCTTTTTCGAGCGCAACCTGACGTTCAGCATCTGTCATTTCCAGCATATTGACATAAAAGTCATTTCCTTCAATTGGCCAGTTTATCATGTATTTACCATTTGGCAATTTGCCATAGGTCAGCATTTTTTCTTTT
>JAYRXP010000141.1:0-4833 GCA_041917395.1 Paludibacter sp. | reverse complement strand
TCAAAGCATAACCATCGTAAATACCTATACCATTCTGATTTCCGGCTTCGCCATACGAAGCACGAAGTTTCAGGTTGTCAAAGATGTTGGTGTTTTTCAACCAACTTTCTTCCGAAACTCTCCAACCGAGTGAAGTTCCATAAAATGGTTTCCAACGGTAACCTTGTAAAAAACGTGACGAACCATCGTAACGACCTAGCACCTCAACTAGATATTTATCCTTATAACCGTAGTTTAAACGGGAAAAATAAGAGCCTAATGCCCAAACATTAATTGCATCAGTTGGTGTAATGGTACTTGTAGAAGTTAGCGTTGAAGCTACTGAATGGATATCGCTGGTCGAAAGTGCGTTCGAGCGGACTCCAAATCCTTCGGCACGTTCTTTTTCGTACGAGGCACCAATCATTGCTGCAAATGAATGGTCGCTTCCAAATGTATTTTTGTATTCAAAATAACCCTGATAGTTTTCTTTCAATACCGTTTTGGCTTCACGGCGCATCCAGTTTGTTGCCGGACTTATTTGTGTGGTATATGCTACATCGTTATAATCGTACCACTGAATCTTGTTTTCGTAATCTTTATCATTTGTATCCCAGGGATTAAATGCAATTTGACCTACAAAATTCAAATTTTTGGTAATATGAATGGTTGGTTGAATATTGATTGTAAAACTGTTTACATTTTTAAATGTGCTTCCTCCTAATAATGCACGCATCGGAGCGTTCGTGTTATTTGCCCAACCATAAGCTTGCCCGGTAATAGTTTGCAGTGGAGAGCCGGGAGGGTTACCGTTAATTTCTGACGGTTTAAGTGATGGATAAACTGTGTTTCTTCGCTCGTATGCAAAGTTAGCAGCAATGTCCATCCATTTATTAATTTTAAAATCGGTATTTAAACGTACATTGTAGCGTTTCGACTGGTCGTCGCCCCATTTTAGCGGTGAGCCATTGTGCATATAACCAATGGACAGATTATAGGTGCTGTTTTCGCTACCTCCGGCAATCTGAATGGAATGCGACTGGTTGGTATAATTTCCCCATGTTGCTTTTGCCAGATCGTAATCCATAAAGCCGATATCGTTAATGCCCGATGCCACGCCACCCATGGCACTGTATTTTTGTACCGTATTGATATATTTTGGATCCATAGTTTTCATAGCGTGAAGCATATTATATGGAAAAGCGCCATGCGCACCCAAAAATGTGGAACCATCTATATAATTATCATTAGCCGATGTTTCCTCAACATAAGTTGCCCATTGCGACATGCTCATCCAGTCGTACTGAGCCCTCGAAACTTTATAATCAATATTTCCTTTGTAGCTTACCTGCGGTTTTTGCGCTTTTCCGCGTTTGGTGGTAATCAGAATTACACCACCTGCAGCTCGCGAACCATAAATAGCGGCGGCAGCATCTTTCAGCACATCCATACTCTGAATGTCATCCGGATTAATGTCATTTATTCCGGCAGGTATTCCATCAATCAACACCAACGAACTGGTATTGTTAATCGATGCATTTCCGCGTATATTAAAACTCCAGCCTTCGCGTCCGGGCGCCGATGAGGATGAACGCGACACCGTCATACCTGCTATTTGGCCCTGCAAGGCTTGCAGCGGGTTATTTACAGCTCCTTTGTCGGTAAAGGCTTTTGCATCCACCGATGATATTGAACCTGTTACATTTACTTTTTTCTGTGTTCCGTAACCAACAACCACAACTTCGCTAAGCAATTCCGTATTTTCTTTCAGTTGCACACGTATATCCGAACGACCGGCAAGCGCAATTTCCTGTGGTTGGTATCCAACATAAGTTACTACCAAAATGCTCTTGGGATTTGATACGTTTAACGTAAAATCACCTGTAATGTTCGTAATGCTTCCTGTATTTGTTCCTTTAACAACTACACTCGCACCAATAACAGCTTCTCCTTTTTCGTCAACCACTTTGCCCGTTACTTTATTTTGAGCGAACGCAATTTGAGAAAAAGAAAGCAATAGCAAAAACATAAAAAGCCGACCCGTGTTGACTCTGATTTGATTAAGCACAATTTGCTTCATAATAATTTTTTTAGGGTTAATAATTTGTATTTTTAGTTTGTTTTATTTGTTGAATCAATTTTTGTCGAATTAAATACATTTCCGGATATATTCTCTTACTGCTTTACGACTACTAAATAAATGACTTTCGACGGTTCGTTTACTAATTCGTAATATCTGCGAAATTTCATCGGCCGATTTTTCTTCAAACCGATCCATATAATAGATAAGTTTACGCTGTTTGGGCAGCGTCATCATCATTCCGTTTTCCAGTTTCAGCAAATCGTTGGCATATAATTCATTTTCAACAGAATCGCAGTAATCTTTCGAAAACTCATACATATTGGCCGACACCTCTTGTTTGCGATAATGACGACGAATATAGTCGATAACTAAGTTACGTGCAATAGTAAACACAAAAGATTTTACAGTTTCACGTCGGAGCATGGCTTTGTAATCGAGTAATCGCACATACGCATCCTGCGCAAGATCGGCAGCATCTTCTGCGTTATTTATTCTGTTTTTAATGTAATTATAGATAGCAGCGTGGAAATCTATATACGATTGACTTATTAAGCAATCAACCGAATGGGAGTTTTCGGAAAGAGGAGTTGATTCTTTCATACTATTTGCATTAAAAAATTAGATTTTCGTTATGCAAATATAGATTGAACTATTTTGTAGGAGTGTTAAAAAACAGGGTTTTAAATCTCAAACCATTTAAACAGACAATTTAAATGTAAAGTGTTGATATACAAATATATTATTGATTCAAAAAAGTCAGTATCAAATAATTGTATAAGACTTGAGACCATAAAGATGAGTAATTTACGATTCTTCTTCCCCTTCAATTACATGAAGATTTTTGCCAATACTGCGGATATATTCGTTTGGTGTGATGCCTGTAAGTTTCTTAAACGAGCGGAAAAAGGATGCGCGGGAGCTAAATCCACATTGCTCCGCCAGAGCCGAAAGTGTATATTTCGAACTTTCAGTCCCTGAAACAAGTCGTTTAAATTCTTTGATACGATATTCGTTTATAAAATCGTAGTAATTTTTGGTGAGGTATTGATTAAAAATAAACGACAAGGTATGCGACGAGCAATTTAACGCTTTTGCCAAATCAACAATCTTCAATTCCGGATTCGAAAAAGGTTTTTCTGCCTCGATATAAGCATAGAGCTTTTCGCACACAACTTTACATTCCGCTTCTGTTATTTTTGAGTATTTATACTTTTCGTCAGTCCTGTTATCTTTGTTCGTTGCTGAGTTTGTCATACCCGACACTTTATCTTTCAGCAGTTTATAGGTCTGTAAAAGTTTGTTGGCCGAAAAATAAACTACAACCGAAAGTATCATGAATATAATCCAGAATTTGTACGAAAAGAATGAGTTTATTTTAATTTCGACACTGGCAATTGCCTTTTGGCTTCCTTCGGTACGCACCTTAAATACATATTCTCCTGCAGGAATATCATTAAACAACAATTCATTTTGTCCGCTTGCAAGCATTTGCCACTCTTCGTTGTAACCCTCCAGCTTATATTCGTAAACTATGGTCGATGGATTTGTGAATTGCAGGCTAACAAACTTAAACAGAAAGTTATTTTCATCATAATCGAACACAATTTGTTTTTTGTCTAAGAAATCAGCTTTATCACTCTCGTCCAATTCGCCACCATTTACCTGAATATCAGTTATTAAAATTGGGAAAGAGCTTTGACTTGATTTGGCAATTTTCTGTGGGTCTACATACAACAAACCTTTGGCATTTCCAAACCAAAGTCTTCCGTTAGTATCGAGATAGGATGCATCGGTGCTAAATACAGGATCGGGAATGCCATCCGAAAAACCAAAACTGCGATATTCGTTTCCATTTACTTTTATTGAAATCAATCCGTTATCGCTCCCGAACCAATAATTGTGGTTTTTATCTTCCAAAATGGAAAGAAAGACCCGTTCTTTAAACCGGTCAGTAAGGTCGAATGACGAAAACTGCCGCATATCTATATCCGAAACAAAGATATTTCCCTTATCCGGACAGAAAAACAATCTGTGTTTGGAGTCCTCGTGTATGACCTTAATTATTTCTTTATTGAAAAAACCGTTGGGAAAAATAGTTGATTTAATGCTTTTTGTTTGCGGGTCGTATATACAAAGTCCGTTTTCGGTTGCAATCCAACCCTTGCCGGCACTGTCAAAGAACACATAAAACACATTTCCGCTATAAAGCTGCGAGTTGGCATTGGTATACGATATCAATTCGTTTCGCTCTTTTGTATACCGATACAAACCTCCCGAAGTAGCTATCCATAAAACGCCATTTGCATCCTGCTCGAAATGAAACCCATGCCCTTTAAGTAATGTAAAGTCGTTATTCAATGGTCTTACCTGCATGTTTTTCGGATTAAGCACCGATATACCGCCACCATAAGTCCCTATGTAATATTCACCTTTGTGGTAGCAGAGCGACAAAACCAGATTCGAACGAAGTTCAGTTTTGGTAAACGATTTTACAAACTTTTGTTGCTCGTTTATGTAATAAAGTCCCTCGCGGGTACCAATTAGTTTTACATTATCCTGAACTAAAAAAGTACGAACGGGCAAACCGTTAGAATCGAAAAAAGGAGGAAAACTATAGGTTTCGAAAACCGGATTTTGATGCAAACAATAATCTAATCCGGCTTGATAAAACCCGACCCATATAATACCATCGCGATCAACCAATAGCGAGTAAATTGAATTAGACCGAATTCCTGATTTTTGTTTCGGTTCGTACCTAATCGACCTAATTA
>JAYRXP010000140.1:0-4274 GCA_041917395.1 Paludibacter sp. | reverse complement strand
TACAAGCAATACAAAGCGGAAGCTGGAGTGCTTGTCAAGGGTGGCGAAGCCACTTGGCTTGCCCTTGACAAGTACGGAAGCTGAAGCTAAATTTGCTTGGGGTCAGAAAAAGAAAAATATACAAACGAGACTAACTTTTTGTCTCAAACTTATTAGTTAAAACTGTCCAAGAAATAGGGGGTCAAACCAAACTTGAATCAAGTCCACCAGTTGGACCTGAAGAGAGTTTTCAAGTTGAAGAGAGACAGCTGTTAAATTCACCCTTTAGAGATGGGCTGTGCTAATGTTTTTAAACAGGCTTTTGTGTACAGGTAAATTTCGGATTAGAATTTTTGCTGTCAGGTATTTTTGTCGTATATATCGATGACGAATGTAAAAACAGAAAGCTGTAGCAGGTAATCTATGTTGTGGAAATTTTATTGTATTTTTGTCAAATCAAATACGAAACATTTTCATAACGCCAAAGTCAATATGTCACCTTTAAATCATCCTATCGGCATTTTCGATTCCGGTTATGGTGGGCTTACTATTTTAAACGAAATAAAAAAGCAACTGCCTGAATACGACTATATTTATCTGGGCGATAATGCTCGTACGCCTTATGGTACGCGTTCGTTCGATGTGGTCTACAAATATACGCTCGAATGTGTTGCTAAACTTTTTGAAATGGGCTGTCAGTTAGTTGTTTTGGCTTGTAACACGGCTTCGGCAAAAGCGTTGCGAACCATTCAACAAAATGATTTACCATGTATTGATCCGAATCGTCGTGTGTTGGGTGTTATCAGGCCTACAGTAGAGGTGATTAACAGGATTACCAAATCGGGTCATGTGGGTTTGCTGGCTACGGTTGGTACTGTTCAGTCGGAGTCGTATCCACTCGAAATTCATAAAATTTCTCCGGAAATAATTGTTACTTCCGAAGCGTGTCCTATGTGGGTTCCGCTAATCGAAAATAATGAGCATAAGGGCGCTGGCGCAGATTATTTTGTAAAAAAACATCTGGAAAATATACTTCTGGCTGATGCTGAAATTGATACCCTGATACTTGGCTGTACACATTATCCGCTGCTTATCGATAAAATAAAACAGTTCATCCCCCGTCATGTTCAGGTTGTATCGCAGGGTGAACTGGTAGCCGTTAGTTTGGCTGATTATTTGAGGCGCCACACTGAAATTGCTTCCAAATGCTCGAAAAGTGGTACAATTCAATATTTTACCACCGAGTCGGTCGATAAGTTTGCTGCTTCTGCTTCCGTATTTATGAATGGAAGGATTGAGGCAAAGCATTTGGAACTGGAATAAAAGCAAAAAAGACACGGGTCAGATGAACCGTGTCTTTTTATTTTGTTTTTGGAATTTACAAAACCAGTGAAGGTGGAACGAAGGTTCTGGCAGCCAACTCGGTATCGAGCATATATAATCCCCGTGGATCGCTTCCAAACAAATCGAAACGTTTGCATAGTTCATCCACATTCTTTTCTTCCTCGCCCTGTTCTTTTACAAACCAATCCAGAAATTGCATGGTTTTAAAGTCTTTAACTTCGTAAGCCACGGCATAAATGTCGTTAATCGATTGACTTATAAAAAGTTCGTGTTTGTAGGCTTCGTCTAAAGCGTGTTTGAAGCCGGTGTATTCAATGTCAGGTTTTGCAATGGTGTCAAGCACCACTTTTTCACCATTATTTTGCATGTATTTCAAAAACAGCATGGCGTGTGCATATTCTTCCTGAGTTTGAATGCCAAACCAGTTCCCAAAACCATTCAGTGTGTTGTCGTAAAAATAGTTAGACATATCCAAATACAAATACGACGAGTAAAACTCACGATTAATCTGAGTATTCAGTAATTCTGCAATTTTTTTGTGTAACATAACAGTCTGTTTTTTAGATATTATAATTTTTTTGTGTTTAAATACGTACAATATTCGCGCCAAGAGCGTTCAGTCGCTTATCTATATCCTGATAGCCGCGGTCTATCTGGTCGATGTTGTGAATGGTACTTGTGCCTTCGGCAGCCATTGCAGCAATCAACAGGGCAATACCGGCACGTATATCAGGCGAACTCATGGTTGCAGCCCTCAGGTGCAGTTGCTCACCAAGCCCTATTACAGTAGCTCTGTGCGGATCGCAAAGTATAATCTGCGCACCCATATCAATCAGTTTGTCAACGAAAAACAGGCGGCTTTCGAACATTTTCTGATGTATCAGAATGCTGCCTTTTGCTTTTGCGGCCACAACCAGAAATACGCTCAACAAGTCAGGCGTCAGTCCGGGCCAGGGCGCGTCGGCTATTGTCATAATTGATCCGTCGATAAATGATTCGATCGCATAGCTGTTTTGCTCCGGTATAAAAATATCGTCGCCTTGCTGTTCCAGTTTTATTCCGAGTCGTCTGAAGCTGTCAGGGATGATTCCCAGATCGTTGTACGAAACATTTTTAATGGTAATTTCCGAGCCTGTCATGGCAGCCATACCTATAAAACTACCTACCTCAATCATGTCGGGCAGTATGGTGTGTTCGCAGCCTTTCAGCGATTTAACACCTTCGATAGTCAGCAGATTAGAGCCCACGCCGCTGATTTTTGCGCCCATTTTGTTGAGCATTTTGCATAACTGTTGCAGGTACGGTTCGCAGGCAGCATTGTAGATGGTAGTTTGGCCTTCGGCTAAAACTGCCGTCATTACAATATTCGCAGTTCCGGTTACCGAAGCTTCGTCCAAAAGCATGTAGCAACCTTTTAGCTGGTCAGCTGTAATCCGGTATTGTTTTTTGTCAGGGTCGTATGCAAAATCGGCTCCGAGTTTTTGTATGCCCAGAAAGTGAGTGTCGAGTCTGCGTCGCCCTATTTTGTCACCGCCGGGTTTGGGTATCATAGCCAGACCATAGCGGGCCACAAGCGGACCAACAATCATAACCGAACCCCGCAAAGATGCGCTTTGCCGGTAAAATTCTTCGGTTTCTAAGTAGTCGAGTTTAATATTTCGGGCCTGAAATGTATAGCTGTTCGTGGCTTTTTTTTCTACTTCCACGCCCATATCCTGAAGTAACTGAATAAGATTGTTAACATCCAGAATATCAGGTATATTGTTGATTGTAATCTTTTCGGAGCTTAATAAAACGGCACAAAGCACCTGAAGTGCTTCGTTTTTAGCACCCTGAGGGATAATTTCACCACGAAGCTTCCTGCCTCCTTCGATTTTAAATGATGCCATCTTTAATTAATTCGGAAATTTGAAAATAAGAAATTAAGAAATAACAAACGCAAAAAAGAATAAACCTCTATTTTCTTCGTGGTTTATTGTTGCTGCGTTTGTGATTGTTAAGTACATCGCGCGACTCAACAAGTTTCAGAAAATCGGGACTAACATCGATTTTACCATGTGATAGTTCACGCAAGTCATCGAAAATTTTGCGATCGTCAACCACCTCTTTATTCCAGGTCAGGAAACATTTTTTCATTTGGTTGGCTATCAGACGTATCAACTCATTTCGTTCTTCTCCATCAGGGTATTCTCCAACTTTTTCAATCATTTCTTCGAGCGTACGACCGTAGTGCATATACCGAATGCGCGAATTTTTGTAAGGAATGGTCTCTGGGCGTGTAAAAAGGTTTTCTTCCTGCAATATCTCGTAGGGGAAATCGATATCCAGTTTGAAGTCAGACATAATTGCTACATGGTCCCAGAGTTTGTGTTTGAAATCATTCACGTCGCGTAAATAGGGGAACATATTTCCCATAATATTAATAATGGTTTTCACACAACGGGTGCGTTCTTCTCTGTCCTCGATAGTAAGCGCGTGTGCTACCATTTGCTGTATATTGCGACCATATTCGGGCATGATTAATTTGCCCTCAAGTGTTGGATATTCCATTTTCTTCAGAAATTTTTTTTGATTGTTCGCAAAGGTACGATTTTTTTCAGAAAAATACTGTTTTAGTTCAAAATATAAAAATGGCAGGCAAGCTGGATGTGCATTTCTTTTTTGTTTGAAATTGAACGGTATTTAGCTGTTATATAAGTCACTTGCCATAACTCACGTTAATTTTTTGCGTTGTATTCTTTAAATTTTCACAAACACGATCTTCTCGTTTGATTTGTTGATAATGTCGTTATAAAAGGACTTAATGACAAGATAATTTGTGGCGTCGTAAACCGGCATTTTAAACGTGTAAGCAAAAGAAATGGTAATCATTCCACTTAGCTGTTCAACAACATAATTCATTTCGAAAAGATTGTTTTTAATGTATTTGTTTGAAGGCAGATAATCAATTT
>JAYRXP010000139.1:0-2932 GCA_041917395.1 Paludibacter sp. | reverse complement strand
GTTGCAAAATTTCATCATAACGCTGCGTTTGCAAAATGGGCATATTGTGTTCTTTTTTGTACAAACCTATTTCGCGTGAAACACGCATACGTTTTGCCAATAGTTCGAGCAAACTACTATCGAGTTCATCAATCTGACGACGAAGTGAAGTGAGGTTTTCGGTACTTTGGGTCGTATCGCGAATAACCAGGGTGTTCATTATAAAGTCAAGCACTTCGGGCGTAACCTGTTGTGAAGCATCGCTCCATGCTTTTTCTGGATTGCAGTGCGATTCTACAATTAAACCATCGAAGTTAAGGTCCATTGCCTGCTGACAAAGAGGCGCAATTAATTCGCGACGACCACCAATATGACTCGGATCACAAATAATGGGTAAAGTAGGTAACTGACGACGAAGTTCAATCGGGATATGCCACTGTGGCAGATTGCGATAAATCTTTTTATCGTACGAACTAAATCCACGATGAATAACTCCAAGCTTGCGGATTCCGGCATTGTAAACACGCTCTACAGCACCAATCCACAAATCCAAATCAGGATTTACCGGGTTTTTAATCAACACCGGAATGTCCATACCTTCCAATGCATCAGCTACTTCCTGCACAGCAAAAGGATTAGCAGTAGTTCTTGCCCCAATCCAGAGAATATCCACATCGTAAGCCAGCGCTTCGCGAACATGGGCTGCAGTAGCAACTTCAACAGCGATGTACATTCCTAATTCTTCTTTCACCCGTTTCAACCACGGCAGCGCTTTTGTGCCATTACCTTCGAAACCTCCCGGCTTGGTACGGGGTTTCCATACACCGGCACGGAAAATTTTAATTCCACGAGCCGCCAATTTTCTGGCAGTGTCCATTACCTGCTCTTCCGTTTCGGCACTACAGGGACCGGCTATCAACAACGGACGCTTCGCATCCACACCCGGCAATAATATTGATTCAAATTCCATCATTTTTTTAATATTTCGCGTTTCGTGTTTCACGTTTCGCGTTCATTAATATTTCTGTTTTTATTTTTTCGTTAATATCACAACTTGTCCGTCCACTGACGGATCATTTTATCATCACACATCACCACATTATCACATCTTTTTGATCCGTTCCAAAGCCTTATCCAGCATCTCCTCGCTTGCACAAAGTGAAATTCGAACATAACGTTTTCCCTTATCGCCAAAAATAAATCCCGGAGTGATAAAGACCGTTGCATCGTAAAGCACTTTATCCGCTAATTCACCACTATCTTTATACTTATCCGGTATTTTACCCCAAAGAAACATACCAACCTGCTTATCGTCGAATTCACAACCAAGCTCTCTCATAATTGCTTCAGCTTTATTCCTACGACTTTGGTAAAGAGCGATATTCATTTCATCGTGCCATGCTTCTGAATTGTTGAGAGCAGCTATTGCTGCCATTTGCATGGGTTTAAACTGCCCGCTATCGATATTACTTTTCACTTTCAGAATCCACTGAACAAACTGTGCATTCGAAGCCAGCATACCCATACGCCAACCCGGCATATTATGCGATTTGCTCATCGAGTTTAGTTCTATACAAATATCTTTTGCACCTTCAATCTGCAAAATACTCAGATGCTTTTTATTCAAAATAAAACTATACGGATTATCGTTGCAAATCACAATATTATGTTTTCTGCCAAAAGCTACCAGTTTTTCAAACAATTCAACTGTAGCGGGAGCACCTGTGGGCATATTCGGATAATTCACCCACATTAATTTAACATTGCTCAGGTCAATTTGTTCGAGCGCATGAAAATCGGGTTGCCAGCTATTGTTTTCGTCCAAATCATAGGTTATGGTCTTTGCCTGCACCAAATTACTCACCGACGAATAAGTTGGATAACCCGGATTTGGAACTAAAACACCATCACCCGGATTAAGAAAAGCCATTGATATATGTAAAATTCCTTCTTTGGAGCCGATAAGCGGCTGAATTTCATTAGCCGGATTGAGCTCAACACGAAACCATTTTTTATAAAAATCAGCAAAAGCCTTTCGCAACTCAGGAATGCCAATATACGATTGATAGCCATGTGTATCTGGTTTTGCAGCCGACTCAGCAAGTGCTTGTATTGTCTCGGGCGAAGGTGGCATATCCGGACTTCCGATTCCAAGACTGATTACATTCAATCCGCGGGTATTCATTTCGGCTACCTCTTTCAGCTTGGTCGAGAAATAATACTCCGAAACAGAGTTTAATCGCTCTGCGGGAACTATATTTAATTTATAATTCATAATTATTAATTCATTATTGATTTATCATTCAACCGGTGTCAATCCTTCAGCATATTCACCCAATGTTTGTAACTCTTTGATTAATGGCTTTATAGCCGATAACGATTGTTTGTAGCGTTCGTGATCCGCAAATTTAAAATCTACATAAAACTGATATTCCCATTCGCGCCCTATAATTGGCAACGATTGAATTTTAGTGAGATTTATATCATAGAACGAGAAAACGGACAACACTTTGGATAAACTTCCTTCCGAGTGCGGTAAAGTAAAAACAATGGAAGCTTTATTTATCACATCATTTTTCTGAATTTCGTCGACAACCCAATCGTTTCCGAAAATCAGAAAGCGGGTAAAATTACGTTTATTGGTTTCAATTCCCGATGCCAGTATGTTCAGATTGTAAATTTCGGCAGCACGCGTACTACAAATAGCTGCATGATTCTTCAAGTCTCCAACCTGAATATCACGGGCAGCAAGAGCTGTATCTTCGTGCTCCACCACTTTCACGCCGGGAATGGTGCTCAAAAAATCTTTGCATTGCATCAGGGCAATGGGGTGAGATTGAATTTCGCGAATATCGTGAATAGATTGTCCCGGCAAAGCCGCCAGGCAATGCGATATTCGCAATTTGTATTCACCGGCAATTGGCAATTTATATTCTTTAAGGAGCTCATAATT
>JAYRXP010000138.1:0-2884 GCA_041917395.1 Paludibacter sp. | reverse complement strand
TGCGTTTTAATACCAGATAGCGTTGCTTTGCCTGCGATACATAATAAATATGTTCTACATTTTCGGAACCTGAATTCTTGGTTCCAATGGTAATTTCCTCGTAGTTTTTCATATAGCGTTTGGCTATATGTGCAATTTCTTTAGGCATTGTAGCCGAGAAAAGCATGGTGCGGCGTTGTTCCGGTGTGCGTTCAAGTATGGTTTCGATATCTTCTTTGAAACCCATATTCAGCATTTCGTCAGCCTCATCGAGTACCAGAAAATCGATAGCACCCAACTCAATTTTTCCGCGTTCAATAAGGTCAATTAAACGACCCGGAGTAGCTACAATAATTTGAGGAGGCATGTCCAGTTGTTTTAATTGTGTGCGGATATCTTCGCCACCATAAACCGGGACAATGCGCATTCCACGCATGTTTTTCGAATATCCTTTTAAGTCATTGGAAATCTGGATACATAATTCGCGGGTAGGAGCGAGTACTAAAGCCTGTACCTGTTTGCGTTGTGGATCAATCAGGTTAAGCACAGGTAGGCCAAATGCAGCAGTCTTTCCGGTTCCTGTTTGAGCAAGTGCCACTAAATCAGCAGTTTGTTCGAGCATAAACGGAATGGTTTTTTCCTGTACGGGCATAGGTTGCTCGTACCCAAGTTCTTCGATGGCCGACAGAATGTCGTCCTTCAAATTCAATTCTTTGAATGTCATTTTTTTTGTTTTATTACACGTTTCAGGGTAGATATCCGGCGATAATTTATTACGTTTATATTAAAAACGTGTACCCCACTGAAAGCGAACTGCAACATAATGCAGTATATTTCGGACAGTTACCCACAACGCGTGGTTGTTTAAATTCGGGTGCAAAGATAGTGATTTTATTTTGATTATAAAATTAATGTTTCTCTCCATGTTTTTTGAACTTTTTTGATACCCCGAATATCGGTTTTTTTAGAAAAAATACTATCTTTGCATGCATTTGAGAAAATACAAATTTAAATCTATAAAAAACAACAAAATGAGTAACACAAAAAGAGTTTATACCTTCGGAAACGGACAAGCAGAAGGTAAAGCTGGCATGAAAAATTTGCTCGGTGGTAAAGGAGCAAATCTTGCTGAGATGAATTTAATTGGTGTACCGGTTCCTCCGGGATTCACAATTACAACCGATGTATGTACCGAGTATTATACACTTGGTAAAGAAAAAGTGGTTGAATTGCTGAAGCCGGAAGTTGAAAAAGCAATTGCCGGTGTTGAAGAATTAATGAAATCAAAATTTGGCGACGTAGAAAATCCGTTGTTGGTTTCAGTACGTTCGGGTGCGCGTGCTTCTATGCCGGGTATGATGGATACTATTTTGAATCTTGGACTTAACGACGCAGTTGTTGAAGGAATGATTCGTAAAACAGGCAATGCCCGCTTTGCATGGGACTCTTACCGCCGTTTTGTTCAAATGTATGGTGATGTTGTTTTGGGTATGAAACCTGTAAACAAAAACGATATCGATCCGTTTGAAGAAATTATCGAGCACGTAAAAGAAGAAAAAGGAGTAGAACTTGATACACAACTTTCAGTTGAAGACCTCAAAGAACTGGTTGCAAAATTCAAAGCTGCTGTAAAAAAACAAACCGGACATGACTTCCCGGAATCGGCATACGAACAGTTGTGGGGTGCAGTTTGCTCGGTATTTGACTCATGGATGAACGACCGCGCTATTCTTTATCGCAAAATGGAAGGAATTCCTGCAGAATGGGGAACAGCAGTTAATGTACAAGCGATGGTATTCGGTAACATGGGCGAAACTTCAGCTACAGGTGTTTGCTTCAGCCGCGATGCTGCTACAGGTGAAGACTTGTTTGTTGGTGAATATCTGATCAATGCTCAGGGCGAAGACGTAGTTGCCGGTATTCGTACTCCGCAACAGATTACCAAAGTTGGTTCACAACGTTGGGCTGTTTTGGCTGGTGTTTCTGAAGAGGAACGGGTTGCTAAATATCCTTCAATGGAAGAAGCAATGCCTGAGATTTATTTAGAGTTAGATGCTATCCAAACAAAACTCGAAAACCATTATAAAGATATGCAGGATATGGAATTTACCGTTCAGGAAGGTAAATTGTGGTTCCTGCAAACCCGTAACGGAAAACGTACCGGTGCTGCCATGGTGAAAATTGCTATGGATATGTATCGTCAGGGTATGATTGACGAAAAAGCTGCAATCCTTCGTGTCGATCCGTTGAAACTGGATGAACTTCTTCACCCTGTGTTTGATAAAACTGCTCTCAAATCGGCTAAATTAATTGCTAAAGGTCTTGCTGCTTCTCCGGGTGCTGCTACAGGTCGCGTGGTATTTAATGCTGACGACGCTGCTGAATGGGCTTCGGGTGGCGAAAAAGTAATCATGGTACGTGTTGAAACATCTCCTGAAGACTTAGCCGGTATGGCTGCTGCTCAGGGTATTCTTACTGCCCGTGGTGGTATGACTTCACACGCCGCTGTAGTTGCACGTGGTATGGGTAAATGTTGCGTTTCAGGAGCAGGTGCTCTGAAAATTGACTACGCTGCCAAAGTAATGGAAGTGGATGGCTTGACGATTAAAGAAGGTGACTATATCTCTTTAAATGGCTCAACAGGTGATATTTTCCTTGGAAAAGTAGCTACAATGGAAGCTGAACTTGATGCTGACTTTGCTGATTTAATGGTTCTTGCTGATAAATATTCGAAAATGGCTGTTCGCACAAATGCTGATACTCCTCACGATGCACAGGTTGCCCGCAAATTTGGTGCTACTGGTATTGGACTCTGCCGTACAGAGCACATGTTCTTCGAAGGCGAAAAAATCAAAGCAATGCGCGAAATGATTTTGGCAGAAGATGCAGAAGGTCGTCGTGCTGC
>JAYRXP010000137.1:0-11905 GCA_041917395.1 Paludibacter sp. | reverse complement strand
CCTACATATGCTAAAACCATACTGGTTTTTCTTTGAGAAATTGAGGTGTTTATTTCTTTTAATGCTATTGGATTATTTGCAAATAACTTTCTAAATTCTGTGTCAGATATATGTTGATTTAATTTTGTGTCTATTGTATCCGCAATTAATTTATAGTTTTTAGATAATTCTGTCAAATTATCCTTTATACTATCTGTAGATTCAGGTTTAGTTGTGCTTAATGAATTATTTTTCATATAAGCATTATAATCCTTTATTAATTTATCAACGTTGTTTAATTTGTAGCTTTTTCCGTCCAGCCATTCCTTTTGTAATTCAGGACAGTCAAAAATCAACTCTCCAATGAATTGTTTTCTTTTAGGCATGTTTAAACGATAAACCTTTTCATTTTTTATCAATGTTGTAATTGTAGTAAAACTGAGGCTCATGGGATTATATGAATAAACATTTCCAATAGATATCAGTCCTTCTTCCAAAATTACTACAAAACAATCCTCACCAATATAAGAAGCGTATTTGTATTTTTTATCCTTAATGTCAAAAACAGTAAAAGACTTTATTTCATGTGGTTTAAAACTTTTACTTACACCATTTTCAATAACTGAAACTCCACCAATAAGCTCAAAAAAATCAATACCCTTACCAATCATACCTCTATGGGTTTTAATCTTACAGTTAATTGTGTCATTATTATTAGTCACATAAAATCCGTCATTCAATTGGGCAACTTGAGCAACCAAATTAAATGATAATAGTACAAAGCTAATAAGAAATGTTCTTTTCATTGTTTTTTATTTTGTTATTTTTTTTACACTGCCGCCTAACGATACTCTACGAAAAAGCCGACTTTTTCTCCCATTATTCCCATATTTTTATCCTTCCAGGCTTCCATATCTTCCGTTTGCGGGAGGTTAATGAAATCATTTATATTCTAAATATGCCAGCCGGTGCTTGCATGCCGCTTTGCGGTGAGGCCGGCTTTTCGCAGAGCTTGTTCCAGCTTATTCCAGCTTGTTCCAGTTTGTTCCGATGCATCGGAAATGCATCGGAAATGCAATCGGAAACGTAGCGGGACGCAACGCCCAGCCCAACGCGTGATTTACACTACAGACAGCGAGGGATTTAAATAAATTGTGTATTTTTATTCTACTAAGCATATCCAACCTGTAAATAAATCGCAATGTATCAGTTCGTTGCTTTGTTTTAATAATAAAGTCCCAAAGGTAAATATAATATTTATAATTAACAATGATTTTGTTAAATTTATTTTCAATTTATCAAACAATCTTTTTACATGCTTAAATCCTTACATCTCAGCAGCGTAATGGTTTAGCCTCTGAGTGCTTTCTCGGATGTTTTTCGGGGGAGGCCCCGACTTGCAGAAGTATTTTCCCAACCCTTAGAATTGTTTTCCCGACTTAAAGAATTGTTTTCCCGTTATTCAGAATTGTTTACCTGACACATAGAACTGTTACCCTGACGTTCAGAATCGATTTCTTGGTGTTCAGAATTAACTTCGTAACATTCAGAATCGATTTCTTGGTCTTTAGAATTAACTTCGTGACGTTCAGAATCAATTTCTTGGTCTTTAGAATTAACTTCGTGACATTCAGAATTGATTTCGTGATTTTCTGAACGGGGCTATGGTCTAACCTGAGTTTTTCGCAAGCTCAAGACTGTCGGTTACTCGCGTCGGGAGCCGATTTGCACCGTCGCCAATGCAATGGTTTTGATTTGAATTACAGTCGGGCAACGGTATTACACCCCACCCATGCCTTTGTCATACCGATACGAAGTGAGGGATCTAATAGTTACGCGGTTGAGGGCGGATCGAAGATGCCGTCAAAACGACGTGGGGCGGATTTTATTTTTCAATGCATTGAAAAATTATCACAGCCAATCAGAATTCTTTTAATGTCTTATCTGTGTAAATCCGCTAAATCTGTTTAATCCGCGTTCCTATTTCTTAATGAAGAATTAGACTTCCGACAAATCGGAATAAATAGCGCAGGAGGCAGTATATATTTTATTGACAATCCGCGTAACCATCAAACACCTACATTGGATCGACATCAATTCCAATCCTTACGGACTTAAATTTGGGCAATGTGAGTAGCGAATCGGTAATATTTTCAAGAATTTCTTTGGCTTTGGCAGGCGAAGCTTCATTTTCGATTTTCAGAATCAGTTGTTTGATAAACAAATTCTGAATGCGCCCTACAGGTGGGTCGACCGGCCCTAAAACGCGTGTACTAAAAACAGAACGCAACCTCACTCCCATTTCGTAAGCGGCCTGCTTCACCACGTTTACATCTTTATGGCGCAGACTAACTACAATCATGCGGTAGTATGGCGGATATTTAAACTGATACCTTTCGGCACTCTGAACAGCATAGAGTGTTGCAAAATCGTTGCGGACAACCTGCTCTATTATTGGATGTGTGGGAGTTGAAGTTTGCAAAACCACCAATCCCCGTTTGTGTTTTCGTCCCGCTCTACCGCTAACCTGCGCAATAAGCTGAAACGCGCGTTCATGCGCTCTGAAGTCGGGAAAATTAAGCATATTGTCGGCATTCAAAATTCCCACAATACTCACACGTTCGAAATCCAATCCTTTCGTAACCATCTGAGTCCCGATAAGGATATCTACCTTATGTTCTTCGAAATCAGATATCAGTTTTTCGTAGGCTTTTTTCGAACGGGTGGTATCCATGTCCATGCGGCTTACCCTGGCTTCGGGAAAAATCAGCTTTATTTCATCTTCTATTTTTTCGGTTCCGAACCCTTTTGTGTTCAGGCCGGGCGTTTTACAGGCCGGGCAAAGCGATGGAATAGGCTCGGAATAACCGCAATAATGACAGGTAAGCGTGTTAAACACCTTGTGAACCGTCAGACTCACATCGCAGTTTTTACATTTAGGAATATATGTACAGGCTTTACACTCGATATAGGGCGCATATCCCCGGCGGTTCTGAAACAGGATAATCTGTTCTTTATTGTCGAGCGCCTTTTTCATTCGGGCAAGCAGTTCGTCCGAAAAATGACTTTCCATACGCTTCGTCCGGTAAGCCTCTTTGGTATCGACAACCAAAAACTCGGGCAATTCCATGTCCTCGTGCCGCTTATCGAGTTCTACAAGCCCATATTTTCCGGTTGTGGCATTAAAATAGCTTTCAATCGAAGGAGTGGCCGTTCCGAGCAATGTTTTGGCTCCATGCATCGACGCCAGCACAATGGCAGCATTGCGGGCATGATAGCGTGGCGACGGATCGTATTGTTTATAGCTTAATTCGTGTTCTTCGTCCACAATAATAAGTCCGAGCTTGCGAAAAGGCAGAAAAACCGAAGAACGAACGCCAATGATAACATCGTAGGTTTTGTCGTTCAGCACATTATTCCAAATTTCAACCCGCTCGGCATCCGAAAACTTCGAATGATACACACCCAGTTTACCACCAAAAATCCGTTTCAGACGGGTGGTAAGCTGCGTGGTAAGCGCAATTTCGGGCACCAGATACAATACCTGCAAACCTTCATCAATTGCTTTTTTTATCAGATGAATGTATATTTCGGTTTTGCCGCTCGACGTAACACCATGTAGCAATACAACAGGCTTTTCGGCAAACTGCGTGTTGATTTGCTGCAAAGCTTCCTGCTGAGCGTTGTTAAGCGGATTGTTTTCCTGCGTTTCGGTAAGCGAAACATCCAGGCGCGAAACTTCCTTTTTATAACTGACAAAAATTCCTTTTTCGAGCAAACCATTCAGCGCGGCTACACTCACCCCCGATTTCTCCAGCAGTTCCTTTCGCGTAATTTCTTTGCGTTTGGCGGGAATCAGAAATTTCGACAAATCAATATAAGCCATCAGCAAATCAAGTTGCTTTTTAGCCCTGTTCAAATCATCAAACACCTTCCGGAGATAATCTTCTTCATTGCATTCGTCGGACAAGCGGATAAAACTCTCCGTTTTGATATGAAATTTCTCGGTAAGCAACTCACTGACTTCGATGGCATTTTTATCGAGCAATAATTTCAGCGTTGGCAAAACACTGTTCATTTCGGTAGCTTTATTCAACGCGTCGACTGTTGTGGGTTTACCATCCGACAGCGCATCTAGTACACGCTGTTCTTTGTCCGTCAGCACCGTTTCGGCCTCGTAATCGGGATTCACACATACCAGCGTTTCACTTTCGAGTTTCAATCCGGCAGGAACAGCTGCCTGATACACATCGCCCATACAAGCCATGTAGTACGACGAAATCCATTCCCAGAATTTCAGTTGCGGATAGCGCAACACAGGCTGAAAGTCGAGCAAACAAATGATCTCCTTCACTTCGTAGGGTAAATCGGGTTTATGCGTGTGAAGTAACGAAACAATGGCCGTGTACATTTTTTTCTTTCCGAACGGAACAACCACACGCATCCCGATACGTATCTGCTCCGCCCATTCCAAAGAGACAGAATACGTAAAGCTTGCCTTAAGCGGTAATGGTAAAATGACATCGATATATTTCATCGGCATATTCCTGATTGCGGAGCACAAAGATACGCATTTATCAAATTAAAACGCAATACGGAATCAGCTGCCGGCATTGAAAAACCGCATTTTTTTGTTAATTTTGCAACGCAAAACAGCGAAGAAACAGAAAGACTAATTAGCAAAAACCAATAAATAAAAATAAGATGTTCAAAACAAATCAGTATTTTGATGGAAAAGTAGTTTCAATTGGCCTTGACTCGGCCGAGGGGACAGCAACTGTAGGCGTAATGGCAGCTGGTGAATACGAATTCGGCACCTCAACAGTTGAAGTAATGACAGTTATTTCCGGCGAACTAACCATTCAGCAACCCAACGAAACAGAATGGAAAACCTACCGCAAGTTCGAAAGTTTTGTGGTAGCCAAAGATGTGAAATTCAAAGTTAAGTGCTCGCAGGACACTCCTTACCTGTGTTTGTATAAATAATTATCAAAAAAAAACAGTCGCATTTCTGCGACTGTTTTTTTTCTGTTATTATTCTTCTTCCTTTTTCGAAGCCTCGTATTCCTTCAGCAATTTGTCCTGAATATCTACCGGAACAAGTTCGTAGCTTGCAAACTTCATACTGAACGATGCACGACCTCCGGTAAGCGAACTAAGCGTGGTTGAATAACTGCTGAGCTCTTTCAATGGAATTTTCGCGGATAGTTTTTCGTATCCTTTTTCACTTTCCATACCCATAATAATGGCACGGCGTCCCTGAAGATCACTCATCACATCACCAAGTCTGTCGGATGGTGCCTGAACAACCACATCGTAGATTGGTTCGAGGAGTTTCGGACCAGCTTCTTTAAACGCCTGTGCAAATGCGTTACGTCCGGCCAAACGGAATGAAATTTCGTTCGAATCTACCGGATGCATCTTACCATCATAAACAATAACACGAACATCGCGGGCATACGAACCTGTTAATGGTCCCTGCTCCATTCTGTCCATAATTCCTTTCATAATAGCCGGAATAAAACGGGCATCGATAGAACCACCGACAATACTATTAATAAGCACAAGCTTGCCACCCCATTCGAGGTCGATTGTCTGACTATCGCGGTTACTGATTTTATATTCCTGACCTCCGAAACGGAATGTTTCAGGCGCCGGCATACCATCGTAATATGGCTCAATAATCATGTGAACTTCGCCAAACTGTCCCGAACCTCCCGATTGTTTTTTATGACGGTAATCGGCGCGAGCATTTTTGGTAATGGTTTCGCGGTAAGGAATTTTTGGTTCTTTATACTCAATCGGAATTTTATCGTTGTGTTCAACGCGCCATTTCAGCGTACGCAGGTGAAATTCTCCCTGTCCGTAAAGAATGGTTTGTTTCAATTCTTTTGACTGTTCTACAATCCAGGTCGGATCTTCTTCGTGCATACGGGTCAGCACTTCACTCAGTTTTTCCTCATCTGCTTCCGAAACAGCTTTTATTGCCCGGCGGTACTTGGGCTCCGGATATTTAATTTCTTTGAAATCGTAATCGCAACCTTTTGCATTCAGCGTATTACCGGTACGGGTATCTTTCAGTTTAACCGTAGCGCCAATATCACCGGCAACCAGTTCGTCAACTTTGGTTCTTATTTGTCCGGCTACAGAAAAAATCTGACTCAAACGCTCTTTCGAACCACGATCTACATTTTGAAGGTCATCACCTTCCCTCACTTTGCCACTCATTACTTTGAAATACGAAACTTCGCCGATATGTGGCTCAACACTTGTTTTAAACACATAAATACTGGTAGGTCCGTTCGGATCGGGTGCTACCTCCTTGCCGTCGGCTGTCTGAGGTTTAGCTGTAACATTTACGCTTGGCGAAACATTACCTACAAACTCCATCAAACGACGCACACACATATCTTTTCCGGCACTTACGCAAAAAACAGGGAACATGTCGCGGTGAAGCATCCCCTTGCGAATACCAATGCGCATTTCCTCTTCAGTAAGTGAACCCTGATCAAAAAATTTCTCCATCAGCTCTTCATCGTGCTCTGCAGCCGATTCAACCAAAGCATTATGAAGATCCTGAGCTTTTTGAATTTCTGATTCAGGAATTTCCAATACATCCGGAACACCACCTTCGGGTTTCCAGCGATACATTTTCATTTTCAAAACATCCACCACCGCATTAAATTGTGGGCCTACGGTAATCGGATATTGAATCTGAACTACTTTTCCGCCATAATTTTCTTTAAGTTGCTCCAGTGTCTTATCAAAATCAGCTTTTTCATGATCCAGCTGATTGGCAATAAAGATAACCGGTTTGTTGAATTTTTCGGTATAGCGGAAATGATTGTTTGTTCCGACTTCTACGCCGTATTGCGTATTCAGGAGGATAAGAGCAGTATCAGTTACATTCAGCGAAGTAACCACACCACCAATAAAGTCATCGGAACCCGGACAGTCGATAAAATTGAGCTTTTTCTCGAGCCATTCGGTTTGAATAATTGTAGAAAACACGGAATAACCATATTCCTTTTCGACAGGGAAATAGTCCGACACAGTATTTTGTGCCGCAACCGAACCTCTGCGTTTTATAACTCCACTCTCGTAAAGCATCGCTTCAACAAGAGTGGTTTTCCCGGAGCCAGAACTTCCCAATAAGGAGATGTTCTTAATTTCATTTGATTGGTATACTTTCATATTGTATTAAATTAGAAATGATTAATACTAGAAAATTTGTTATTGTTGATTTATAGAATCGGTTGACAATGTATGAATTACTTTTGAAATACGTTACGTTATAATTTATGTTTTACAACAATGTTTTTAGGCATTATTTTTTTATTAAAATAATTTTGTGGTATAAGAAAATTATACTATCTTTGCACTCGCTTTTCAGAAAAGAAAATGCAATGAACCAAGCGAATTCGGTCAGCCATTCCGTATGAAGACGAAACAGTGCAAATCCGAATCCCTTAAAAAAACAAATTTCGGGGTGTAGCGCAGTCCGGTTAGCGCACCTGCTTTGGGAGCAGGGGGTCGTGGGTTCGAATCCCGCTACCCCGACTTGAAAATCAGCCACTTACAATAAAATGTATGTGGCTGATTTTTGTTAAAGGCACAGAATACGCATTTTCATATACCATATTATCAGCTCAATCGCAAATTTTCTTTCCTGAAAATTTTGTATTTTCGTTGTCAATTATTAATTGCAATCTGAGTTTCTATAACATTCCGACAAGATAATAAAATGATACAATAACCGAAATAACAAAACATCAATCAGAATAAAACCATGAGAAAACTGCTCTTTATTAGCTTTTTATCCTTTGTTCAACTTTTCATTTTTGCTCAAAAAGACGAATGGAAAAACCCGGAACAAAATGAGGTAAACCGCTTGCCGATGCGGGCACATTATTTTCCATACGAAAACATGGAGATGGCAAAGCAAAACATTCCCATGCAATCGTCAAATTATCAGACTTTAAACGGAAAATGGAAGTTTTACTGGGTAAAGGATGCCGACAAACGTCCGCTGAATTTTTATAAGCCCGATTACGAAGATGCCGGTTGGGATTTGATGAATGTTCCCGGAATATGGGAAAAGAACGGTTATGGCGATCCGATTTATGTGAATATCGGTTACCCCTGGAAAAGTCAGGTTTGGGTAAATCCTCCGGCGCCACCTGTTGTCAATAATCATGTTGGTTCGTACCGCAGGACAATAGATATTCCACAAAACTGGACAGGAAAACAGATAATTGCTCACTTTGGCTCGGTAACATCGAACATGTATTTGTGGGTAAACGGCAAATACGTGGGTTATAGCGAAGACAGTAAGCTCGAAGCAGAGTTTGATATTACCAGTTACCTCGTGAAGGGAAAGAATCTGATTGCATTTCAGGTTTTTCGCTGGTGCGATGGAACATTTCTTGAGGATCAGGACTTTTTCCGCATGAGTGGTGTAGCGCGCGATTGTTATTTGCTTGCACGGAACGCTCAAAAAATTGAAGACATTCGTTTTACACCCGATTTGGTAAATAATTATCAGGATGGAGTACTCGAAATAAACACAACTTTGTCGAAGCCAGCTGCAAGATTATCAGTGAGTTATGAGTTGAAAGATGGAGATAAAACTATTGCCGCAGCCACACAAAAAGGAAGTGGAAAAACGGTGTTTAATGTTTCGAAACCCGAGAAATGGTCGGCAGAATCACCTTATCTGTACCGCTTATTTGCTACTTTAACAGACAAAGCCGGAAAAACTATAGAAGTAATTACGCAAAATGTTGGTTTCCGTAAGGTAGAAATAAAAAATGCGCAGTTGCTTGTCAACGGTCAGCCCGTGTTGATTAAAGGGGTGAATCGCCACGAAATGGATCCGGCCACAGGCTATTATGTAAGTCGTGAACGCATGGAGCAGGATGTTCGTATAATGAAAGAATTGAATATCAATGCTGTACGTACATGCCATTATCCTGATGATAGTTATTGGTATTATCTGTGCGATAAATACGGATTGTACATGGTGGCTGAAGCCAATCTGGAATCGCATGGAATGGGATACGGAGAAAGTACGCTGGCCAAAAACAAGAGTTTTGCGCTGGCACATATGCAACGCAATCAGCGCAATGTGCAACGTAACTTTAATCACCCCGCCATTATCGTGTGGTCGCTCGGAAACGAGGCCGGAATGGGACCCAACTTCGATGCTTGTTACGACTGGATAAAGAAAGAAGATCCGAGCAGACCTGTACAATATGAACGAGCTGGAAAAGGAAATTCGACCGACATTTATTGTCCGATGTATCTCGGAGTCGAAGATAGCGAGAAATATGCCAAAAACAACCCTGCAAAACCACTCATTCAGTGCGAATATGCTCATGCCATGGGGAACTCGGAAGGAGGATTTAAAGAATACTGGGATGTGTTCCGTTCTAACCCATCTGCTCAGGGTGGATTTATCTGGGATTTTGTGGATCAGGCACAGCACAAAAAAAATAAGGATGGTATTGATATTTACGCTTATGCTGGCGATTATAACAAATACGATAGCCGAGAAGACCAGAATTTCTGTAACAATGGTTTGATAAGTCCCGACAGAAACTACAATCCGCATGCGTGGGAAGTAAAGCACTTTTATCAGAATATATGGACTTCGGCAGTTGATTTGCAAAAAGGAATTATTTCGGTTTATAACGAAAACTTTTTCCGGGGTCTTGAGAATCAATATATGGAATGGCAGCTTTTGGTTGATGGAAAAGTGACTGAGTCGGGTGTTGTAAGCGATTTGAAGGTTGCTCCACATCAAAAATCCGAAATTCAGCTGGGTTATTCTCTTCAGAATATTTCTGCCGGCAAAGAAATACTCTTGACAGTTACATATAAACTTAAAAAAGCAGAACAGCTTTTGCCTGCCGGTTTTCAGGTGGCTGCTAATCAGTTGGCAATTAGTGCTTATTCGCCAAAGCCACTTGTAGTTACCAATGTACAGCCTGATAATAACTCTGCTGTTGTTGTTCCTGAAATCCTGAGTTCTAACCAGAAATGTACTGTAATAAAAGGAGCTGATTTTCAGATTGACTTTAATAAGGAAACAGGTTATGTCGAAAAATATTGTGTCGGAGGTGTGGAATTCATGACTTCGGATGCGACCCTGAGCCCGAACTTCTGGCGTGCGCCGACTGATAATGATATGGGTGCCAGCATGCAAAAGAAATTTAAAGTATGGCGTAACCCTGAAATTAAACTTACAAACCTGAAAGCCTATAAAGTGAACGACCTGATTGAGGTGAAAGCCGATTATGATATGAAAGAAGTTTCGGCAAAACTTTCGATTACCTATCTGATAAACAACGAAGGAACTGTAAAAGTGACTCAAAAAATGGAAACCGACAAAACTGCCAAAATTGAAAATATGTTCCGTTTTGGTATGCAAATGCAAATGCCAAAATCGTTCGACCAGATTAGTTTTTATGGTCGCGGACCAATTGAAAACTATATCGATCGTAACAATTCAACATTTCTCGGCATTTACAATCAGACAGTTAAAGAACAGTTTTATCCATATATTCGTCCACAGGAAACAGGAACTAAAACCGATATTCGTTGGTGGAAACAGTTGAACGTAGTCGGAAAAGGATTGGAATTTGTAGCTGATGCACCATTCTCTGCTTCAGCGTTGAACTATAGCATTGCCTCGCTCGATGATGGCGACGAAAAGGATCAACGTCATTCTCCGGAAGTACCTGAAGCAAATTTCACTAACGTTTGTATCGACAAAGTTCAAATGGGTATGGGTTGTGTAAACAGCTGGGGAGCATGGCCACGCAGCGAGTATCAGGTAAAATATCAGGACTATGAATTTACATACATGATAAAACCTATAAAATAATTAATTTAACCAGACAGAATAATGTAATAAACATATTATAAACCTTGCCAATAAACACAAAAAGAGGAAATTCAAATTAATTCTGAATTTCCTCTTTTTGTATTAGTGTTCTCCAACAGATTGATTTTTTTAGTTTTAATCTGTTACAGTAAAGCTTCGATTTTAGCTGCCAATACAGATTTCTGAGTAGCTCCTACCTGTTTGTCAACAACCTGTCCATCTTTGAAGAATAAAATGGTAGGAATGTTGCGAATGCCATATTCCTGAGGAGTATCTACATTTTCGTCAACATCCATTTTGCCAACCACTACTTTACCGTCATATTCTTTTGCAAGTTCTTCTACAATAGGTCCAACCATACGGCAAGGTCCACACCATTCTGCCCAAAAATCTATCACAACAGGTTTTCCACTGTTAATAATCTCCTTGATGTTGCCATCTGTTAATTGTAAAGCCATGTTTTTTATTTTTTAGATTAATAATATTTTACTGATAATAAACAACTTACAAATTAATAGGTTGCTCATATTTTTGACTGCAAAGTTAACAATCGAACTGTAATAATTGGTATAATATCTGAAAAAACTTTCAACAAATGAGTCAATAACTACATTGAAAATTTCTATTTTGTTTTAATTAATCTGGAAATCCAGAATTCCATTCTGCTGCAAACGCTTGATTTTTCTATAAATATCGCTGTTAATAGCCATACGATGCTGCCTCGAAAACAGTTTAACGCGCTGTGGCGAAAGTTCGTCGAAAATATCAACATAGAGGTTCACATTTCCTTTGTTCTTCAAAACCACATCTGCCAGAATTGCAGTTAATTCTTCATCGATATTCTGCAAAGGTATTGCAAGTGATAGCTTATCAACGAGTCGATCCTTTATTTCTCTGAAAAGTTCAATTTTCTGAATTTTCAGTTCAAGAGGTTTAACTTCGCCCGGCTCTGTTGGTTTTTTAAACTTCCAATCAGCTCCTTTTTCCTGAACTATTGCGTTGATATACAAATACAAATCTTTAATCATGTATTTACTG
>JAYRXP010000136.1:0-7381 GCA_041917395.1 Paludibacter sp. | reverse complement strand
TTTTATATTTTTTTCAAGCATCAGTCAAATTTTAAACACGTGGCATGTTATTTGTAAAAAGAGTCATCAAATCTATAATTTACAATCACATGAAACGAAGCTTATTTGTAATTTTATTTGCAGCAAGCGCTGTATTGATGTTTGCACAAACCGAAAAAGCCATTGGTGTACGTTTTGGTGCAGGCGGAGAAATATCGTATCAACAACCTATGGGTGGAAGTAACAGAATTGAGTTCGACCTTGGCTTATCGCCTCAGTCGTTCGGCATTAACGGGATTTACCACTGGGTAAAAGACTTATCGAGCTGGACTGAAGGTATGTACTGGTACTACGGTCCGGGAATTGCTGCCGGGTTTTCGAACACAAGCGCACTGTATCCTGTAAGCAAGCTTGCTGTAGGCGTTGTTGGACAAATTGGTCTGGAATACCGGTTTGAGTTTCCGCTTCAACTTTCGGTGGATTACAGACCCGCATTTTATGTAATGGGCCCGGCAGGATCAATTGGCTCTTACGGTGATATTTGTTTATCAGCACGTTACCGCTTCTAAACCACTTTTACATTTACATTACAAACCGATTGAAGTTACTAAAGCGAACTCAATCGGTTTTTTTTATGTCAGTTGAGCCGGATTCCCGTAATGAATTTAAAAAGAATTATATTTGCAAAAAACTAAGCAATGGGAATGTTCACACATATCGTACGGCTTTCGACAATTATTATTTCGCTAAGCAGCAAAACGAAGCAACAAGAGACGTTTGCAGCGAAAAAAATTGTGCCATTGTGCGGATCGCTTCCTGAACCCGAAAAGCAACGCATGCTTAAATATGGTTTGTATGTACCACTTTTTATCGGCACATCATACGGCTGGCTGCGCGGCAAAAACCTCACTGAGCATGAAAAAACCGCAATAACCGCCCTTGGCTGCATGACAAGCCTGTTCGACGACCTTTTTGATTCCGGAAATTATAACGATGAATTTATCAACGAATTGCTTCAAAATCCGGGTTCGGGCGAAACCAACAATCCACACATTAAACTTCTGATTCATTTATACAATACGTTTCTGGAATGCACACCCCATAAAACAGAAGCAAAAAAACTTATGATCGCTGTCTTTAACGCACAGAAAGCCTCACGCCAACAACTCGAAACCATTCTGCCCGAAGCCGGCATCACAGCAATAACCGAAGACAAAGGCGGCTACTCAATGCAACTTTACCGAACAGCATTTTCCGGCAAAATCACCAAATCCGAAAATCAGTTATTTTACAAATTAGGCGCGATAGGCCAACTTGAAAACGACATTTTCGACATCCATGATGATTTTCAGAATGGAATTAAGACACTTGCAACCACCACAAATAACATTGATTCACTCCGGGCGACATACCGGAATATGCAACTTGAAATTTTTGATCTGATAAAAAAAACAAATTTTAAGCGGGCCGAAAAAAGGAAATTTGAATATGTATGTGCGTTAATTATCGCACGCGGATATGTAGCCCTGAATCAGCTGAAAAACATTTCAAAACGAACTGAGGAGCCATTCAACTTATCAGATCACAACAGAAACGACCTTGTTTGCGACATGGAAAGTCCATTAAATAGGGTTAAACTGCTGTTTTATGCTGCAAGTTGCATTAAAAAATAGTACTTTTGCACTCCAAAACTTTTTTTTGAAACAATTCATGGCTAAACAGAAAAAACCGCATCCGATCCTCACAAACATAACAATCACCGACATTGCAGCCGAAGGAAAGGCGATTGCCCGCGTAAATGACATAGTCGTTTTTGTGCCGTTTGTAGTTCCGGGCGACGTGGTGGATTTGCAGGTTACGCGCAAAAAAAATCATTTTATGGAAGCGCGTCCCATTCATTTTCACAGCTACTCTCCTACCCGTACCGAAGCAGTTTGCGAACATTTTGGTATTTGTGGTGGATGTAAATGGCAAACGCTGCCATACCCCGAGCAGCTACGCTACAAACAAAAACAGGTGGTTGATAACTTGACCCGCATTGGCAAAATAGATTTACCGGAAATATCTCCCATACTTGGTTCCGAAAAAACAGAATTCTACCGCAATAAACTCGAATTTACCTTTTCAAATAAACGCTGGCGTACCTTCGAGGAAATTGCCGAAGAAAAAGTATTCCCGACAATGAATGCCGTGGGATTTCATATTCCCGGACAATTCGACAAAGTACTCGACATTAATAAATGTTGGTTGCAGGATGACATTTCAAATCAGATCAGGAACGAAATTCGACGTTATGCACTGGAAAAAGAACTTTCGTTCTTCGACTTACGTTCACAGGAAGGATTTTTGCGCACTATGATGGTTCGCACCACCAGCACCGGCGAACTAATGGTGATAATGGTGTTTTTTTATGAAGACAAAACCGAACAGGATGCACTGTTGCAACACATAGCCGATAAATTCCCTCAGATAACATCCCTGCTGTATGTTATCAATTCAAAGGCAAACGATACCATAACTGACCAGGAAGTACACGTTTTCAGAGGCAACGAATGCATTTACGAAGAAATGGAAGGTCTTAAATTCAAAATAGGGCCAAAATCGTTTTATCAAACCAACTCGGAACAGGCGTACGAACTTTACAAGATTACACGTGATTTTGCTCAACTCAGCGGGAAAGAACTGGTTTACGACCTCTACACCGGAACGGGCACAATTGCTAACTTTGTGGCCCATCAGGCACAACAGGTGGTTGGTATAGAATATGTACCCGAAGCTATTGAAGATGCAAAAGTAAATTCAGAACTTAATACAATCACGAATACGCTTTTTTATGCCGGCGACATGAAAGATATTCTCAATGCCGCTTTTATCGAAAAACACGGAAAGCCCGACGTTATAATTACCGACCCGCCACGAGCAGGGATGCACGATGATGTAATTGAAGCTATTCGTTTTGCGGCACCCGATCGCATAGTGTACGTTAGCTGTAATCCGGCTACGCAGGCACGCGACCTGAGCCTGCTCGACAGCGACTATCAGGTAGTCAGGGTGCAACCCGTTGACATGTTTCCACATACGCATCATGTCGAAAATGTAGTACTTTTGCAAAAAAGACAGTAAGTTTTTGGACGTAAATCTTTCATTCGTCAAAGAAATTTTGTTTCTTTACAGCACAATACTTAATTTTTAAACTAAAAAATTACAATATGGCAATTGAAATACAGGAAGTTAAATCAAAAAGTGATTTAAAAAAGTTCATTTGGTTTGGAATAAATTTATACAAAGATTGCAAATACGCAGCTCCACCATTGATGATGGACGATCTTTTAAATCTGACAAAGGGCAGCAATCCGGCGCTCGATTTTTGCGAAACAGCATATTTCATTGCCAAAAAAGATGGTAAAATTGCAGGTCGCATAGCTGCAATTATCAACCCCGTAGCCAACGACACCTGGAAACAGAAAAATGCCCGCTTTGGCTGGGTCGATTTTATTGATGACACTGACGTTTCGAAAGCGCTGTTCGATGCTGCAATAGCCTGGGCAAAAGCAAAAGGTATGACTGCTATTCACGGGCCTCTCGGCTTTACCGACTTCGACCACGAAGGACTACTCATCGAAGGATTTGACCGCAACGGTACGTTAGCTACCATTTACAACTATCCCTATTATCCGGTGCACATAGAGAAATACGGTTTTGTAAAAGATATTGACTGGAACGAATATCTGATTACAATACCGGAAGTATATCCTGAAAAATACTTCAGAGTGGCCGACATTGTGAAACAAAAATACAAGCTGGAAGCCAAGAAGTTTAAATCACGCAAAGAGGTAGTTGACAACTATGCCTTGAAAATTTTCGATCTTCTAAACACATGCTATTCACACCTCTATGGCTTTACAAAACTGAACGACAAACAGATAAATTTTTATATAAAACTCTATTTCAGCTTTTTCCGTTTAGACACAATCTCGATTGTTGTAGATGAAAAAGACAACGTGGTTGCACTCGGAATTGCGATGCCAAGTTTCACCAAAGCTTTGCAAAAAGCAAAAGGTAGTTTATTCCCGCTGGGCTGGTTCTACATGCTCCGCGCATTGCAAAAAAACGATTTAGTGGACCTGTATTTAATGGCAGTACATCCTGATTATCAGAACAAAGGTATAAATTCAATTGTTTTTGCCGATATAATGCCGAATGCTGCAAAAAATGGTTATAAATTTGCAGAGTCGAATCCGGAACTGGAAACAAACACACGCATGTCGTCGCAATGGGGAAGCTGGGAAACCGAGAACCACAAAAAACGCAGGGTGTATATTAAAACGATTTGATGATATGATGATGTGATAATTCGATGATTCGAAGTTTTCAGAATATTGTGTTTTAAATATCGTTTGATTTTTTTCTTTAGAAATTCTTTTTTGTGTTTTATCTTGCTTAAGTAGTGCTGCCGTGTACAATATTATCATATCGAGACATTAACACATCAGCACATCAAATATTATGACACGTAAGTTTGATTTTTTAGTAATAGGGAGCGGCTTGGCCGGCATCAGTTTTGCCATAAAAGCTTCGCAATACGGCAAAGTGGCTTTAATCAGCAAGTCAACGCTCGATGACACCAATACATCCTACGCACAGGGAGGTATAGCTGCCGTAACTTACGAACCTGACAATTTCGAAAAACACATTGAAGACACGCTTATTGCAGGAGATGGACATTGCAAGGTTGATGCAGTACGAAAAGTAATTTGCGAAGCTCCCGAACAAATCAAAGAACTCATAAATTGGGGAGTTGATTTTGACAAGAATGAATCCGGTCAGTTTGATTTGCACAAGGAAGGCGGTCACTCCGAGTTTCGGATTTTGCACCACAAGGACAATACCGGATATGAAATTCAGCAAAGTCTGATTGAAAAAATCCGCAAGAACGAAAATATTGAAATTTTTGAAAATTACTTTGCAATAGAAATTCTCACCCAACACCATCTGGGCGAGGTAGTTACACAACACACACCCGACATTGAATGCTACGGAGCTTATGTTCTGAACCAGCAAACGAATCACATTCATACATTTCTGGCTAAAATAACCCTTATGGCAACCGGCGGTATCGGAAGTGTTTATGCCACAACAACCAATCCCGAAATTGCTACCGGCGACGGAATAGCAATGGTTCACAGAGCGAGAGGTGTTATCCAGGATATGGAGTTTGTTCAGTTTCACCCAACCGGGCTGTACAATCCGGGCGAACGTCCGACATTTTTGATTACAGAAGCCATCAGAGGATACGGAGCGGTTTTGCGCTGCAAAGATGGTCGTGAATTTATGCAAAAGTACGATGAACGTGGCTCTCTTGCTCCGCGCGATATCGTTGCACGTGCCATCGACAACGAAATGAAAATTCGGGGACACGAATATGTTTATCTGGATCTGACACACAAAAATGCTGAAGAAACAAAGGAACATTTCCCCAATATTTACAAAAAATGCTTGTCACTCGGCATTGACATTACAAAAGAAATGATTCCTGTATCACCCACACAACATTATTTGTGTGGTGGCATAGTTGTTGATGAACATGCTAAATCGTCGATCAAGAATTTGTATGCAGCCGGAGAGTGTGCTTGCACCGGATTGCACGGAGCTAACAGACTGGCATCCAACTCGCTCCTCGAAGCGATAGTATATGCCGATGCAGCAGTAAAACACGCAGTAACTGAGTTGGATACAATAAAATTCAACGAATTTGTTCCGGACTGGAACGACGATGGAACAAAGCTTCCCGAAGAAATGGTATTGATAACCCAGAGTTTCAGGGAAGTAGAACAAATTATGAGCACGTATGTCGGAATTGTCCGGTCAAATCTGAGATTAAAAAGGGCGATGAGCCGGCTCGAGATTATTTACAGGGAAACCGAAGATTTGTTCGAACGCTCGGTTGTTTCGCGCGAAATCTGCGAACTGCGAAACGTTATCAGCATTGCTTACCTGATAATTAAGCACGCTCTTCGCCGCAAGGAAAGTCGCGGGCTGCATTATACGATTGATTATCCGAAACGGATGAAAAATGAATAATAAAAGGAGATTTCCAAAATGAAAACGTATTTATTTCTTTTTGTACCATTATTTTTTGTTTTGGCAATCAGTGCTCAAAACAGAAATACTTCCGAACATCGTCCGGCAGTGGTCAAATCGGAAGCAACGTGGAATAAAACAGATAACGAAAACACACCCGGCGGGAATACTCAAACAATAGCAGAAGGGATTGTATTCAGCACCAGCTCTGAAGGTATTTACATAACATTACCCAAAGCTGTTGGCAACGTCAAACTCTTTTCGCTTACCGGCGAAGTGGTGTGGACAGGTAATCTGGTACAGGGCCGGTTTTTCATCCCCACACGTCCGGGAATTTATTTCCTGAAAGTGAACAATAAAAGTTACAAGGTGGTGTGTAAATGATGTGGTGATGTGATGATTTTTTGCTGACTTTGAAACTTTATGAACTTTATAACTTTACAAACTTTATAAACCCCTTATGATTAAGCACATTGTATTTTTCAAACTGGCTGAAAATGCCGAAGGTAAAACAAAAGCGGAAAACGCTGTTTACATAAAAAACGAACTCGAAAACCTGAAAAATCTCATTCCTCAGATTCGCATGATTGAAGTTGGCATTAATACGCCTGAAGCTCCGGCAACCAATTACGACATTGCACTTTATTCTGAGTTTGATAACATGACCGACCTTGACACCTATCAGATCCACCCCGAACACAAACGTGTAGCTGCCTATATCGGCAAAGTACGGACTGAACGTGCCTGCGTCGATTACGAAGCATAAACTATGTGGAAGGACTTTTTCTACTTTACTAAAGGTCAGCGTGTAGCAATTGTCGTTTTAATACTACTGATAATCATTTCGATATCAGCGTATTATTTTTTATCTTACCTGACTCCGAAACACGAAAACAGCGAAAATGAATTTATCCGTGAGGCCATGCGTTTTGAACAAACACTGGTATCGCTCGACAGCCTGCGTCATGCTCAGTGGGAACAAAAATACGATAGCATGTACCAGAATAAAAAGGAATTTCCCAAAAAAGAAGAAAAATATACGCTTTTTAAGTTCGACCCAAACACGGCTGATTCATTGACGTTCACCCGACTGGGACTTAAACCATTTATAGCATCCAACATTCTGAAATTCAGAAACAAAGGAGGAAAATTCCGCACCGCTGAAAGTTTTTCGAAAGTGTATGGCATTCTGCCTGAGAAATTTAAAGAACTGGAACCTTATATTGCCATTTCTGAATTGAAGCAGGCAATAAAAGACAGTGTAAAACCTGCAATTTCAACCAACGTTAAAATTATCGTCGTGGAATTCTACTCGGCAGAC
>JAYRXP010000135.1:0-5901 GCA_041917395.1 Paludibacter sp. | reverse complement strand
TTGGACTTATTCCAAAGAGTTTGATTCCTCGCTTTATGCCGATGCTCTTTTTCCCTCGCTGTATTACGTCAACAATCTGGTGTTTAAAGTCTTTGATTCTCTTAATGTAATCCCGACCGGTTCCGATAATGTCTTTCAGGACTTTGTTAACCCGATAAAATGCCCGAAGCGTTCTCTGCAATTTCTCGTCTTTCGAGACTTTCTTCATCAACTCGTAGAGTTCTTCTATGTTGTCGTTGAGTTCATAGCCTGTATATTTTTCGGGAGCTTCTCGTTTCCATTTGCTGATAAGGCTTCTGTGAATCTTTTTCCGGTAAACATCTGGAAGTAGGTTGGCACGAACTAAATATTTGACTCGCGTATCGTAGGTCTTTCTTTGCTGAGTAATCATTTAAAAAATGCAAAAGCCCTATAAAAGGGCCAACAGTCAGTTTAGTGTGTAAAAAATAAAGGAAGAAGCTGTTTAAAATAAAATGGAACTTACTTCTTCAAACTCAACATCCTCTTTGTTGATGTTTCGCCTTAGCTTTTCAATGTTTATTTCAATAAGCTTGTCACCTTCTACGTTTAAACAATCACGGTGTTTGGATATTATGTAATTCGCTGAATGTCTTGAAAGACCATAATTTTGAAGAGCAATTACAACAGAATTTTGAGTTCCATTTTCCAAGAAGGTAGCCCAATTAACCCCGGCATTTTCTTCTCCTAATATCTCAACAAGCATGGCGTAATAGTTATTAAAGTATTTCTCAAACAGGAAACGTAAAACGCTTTCTATGTCGTCAATGATATTTCCAATAAGAACGTTAATATGATGTTTGCTATTGTTGAATTCTTCATAGGTTGGTTTGCCATTCTTGTATCCAACCATTAAGGTGCTTCTTGTCTTTGAACAGTATGCAATTGATTCATTAATAATTTGGCTTAGTGAAATTCCGTTAATCCATTGATTCATAAGAACAGCGAAATAGTCAAGCTGCTTTTCAGATTTAAATGTTTTTTCCTCGGTAGCCCAATGGAACATTGTGTAGAATTTGTGAAGCCACTCCTTACAAACTTCATAAGTAACTTTATTTGGCAGTTTGATGACTGCGGGGTTTTTAGCTTGCTTTTTCAAGGCAATGAAAACCTCATTTTGAATTTTGATTTTAATCGAATTATTTGAGTTTAATACACTTGAAGGAACTTCAACCTTAGCGGTTTTCTTTTTTGCTAATTCAATAATGGCTTCCTTATTTTCAGCAATAAGTTTTTTAATAATCTCGCTGCTGTAATTCGCTCGTTGAATTTCAAGGGTATCTATGCTTATGATATTGGCAATGTATTCCAATATCTCTTTCATAATACCAGAATCAAATTTTATATTCGGATTTTCATTTAGAACCTGCTCAATCTTCTTTAGCTTTTTATCAACGTAGTTTTCAACAGTAGGATTGAGTTTGATTTCAGCATCACTATTCAATAAGGATTCGTGTTTCTTCCAGTCTTTATCGGTTTCCTTGAGACAAATAATATTGCCAGACAGTTCGTGTTTAAGTCGTCCAGCCCGTCCAGCAAGATTCCAAAAGTCAATTGGCTTAAAAAATGAATTTCCATAAACCTTATTATTTAGGATAAATACATTTTTTGCTGGCAGATTCACGCCTTCCAAAAGTGTCGATGTGCAAAAAACAAAATTGATTTCCCTTTCCTTGAAAAGCCCTTCAACTTTGTTTCTGATAATCTGTGGGAGGTTTCCGAAGTGATAGGCTATACCTTTGCTTAAAAATTCACTTAGATAATAGTCCTTGTGGATATAGGCTCTGATTTGACTTATTACCTTTCTAACAGTTCTTGAGATTTCTACCTCCTGATTCTGATTTTGCTCATAGAGTTTTGAGGCTTTATCGACTGCATCAAATCTTGAGCTACAATAAACAATATTACTTTCACCTACTCCAATCGCTGAAAGTATGTCATAGATAGAAGTTGCATTTGTAACAATTTTTGGTTCAAATAAATGACCTTCATTATCAAAATAGTGCGTTACCTTCTTATCGACCAAATCAACAAAGAACAAGTTCTGTGAAACAGGAGTCTCTGTTGTTTTGTAGAACATTTTTTCATCCTTCTTGAATAGTCTTAGAAAGACTTCAGGATTTGAAACGTTAGGAGAGGAAAAGTATAAGTTTAGATTAGGATTTTTCCTTAGTGCTTTTGAAATGGCCGAATATGCTGTTACTGCCCTTGTGTCTTTCTCTGCTGCAAGTTTGTGGGCTTCATCAATAAACAGGTAAGCAATCGGTGGATTATCCTTTTGCGACAAGTAGCTTAAAAGTCTTTCTGGAGTAAGTACAAAAATATAATGTTGTTGAACTGTCGGTAATTCTGCGACATTTGAATTGGTTATTACCGTATAGTTATAGTGTTCTAATATTTCCTTCAGTTCTTTATTAAGGTCTATCGAAAATTGATTTATCAAAGCCCTTGTAGGTACCATGATTACAATGTTTTCTGGCGGTTTATTACCGACAACTTTTCTTATGAATGACTTAATGATAAACGATTTGCCCATTGAAGTAGGTCCGGAAAAGCTAAAATGCTTAGAGCTACTTATTTTACTATAAAGCTCGAATTGCGAATCTGTGAAAATTAAGTCTTCGGTATCGGGAACAGCCTGAACAAACTCCTTTACCTTCTTCTCAAGTTCTCTGTCAAATGGTAATTCCGAGCTGTTGTTTTCGTTTCTCAGAAATTCAATGCCAGGGAAGTTTCCCAACTTTGCTAATACTGAATGTGAGAATGTCTGATAATAAGGATTGGATTTGTAATCTTCATTAAGCAGTGTAATGAGTTGATAGGCTTTGTTTCTTGCCTTAGGATTTTTGGAATTGGAAAGAATATCAGCAAAGCGTAACGTATCGCTTAGTTCCTTTTCGGTAAGTTTTATGCTTCTACCATTTTCTAAAAACAAGTTATTAGCCAACAGTTTAGCCGCCTTATTATTGAGCGTAATAAAGTATTCATCTTGCAGAACATCATTTGCTAACCGCTCTATCATTCTTCTGTGCGTGTTATTTTCTTGATGATTTCCTTTCGTGTTTCATCCAGTTTCATGAATGGGAAAACATAAACGTAAAACGTGTAACTGAATAGCTTATATTCCTCAATCTTCTTTTTGATATGACTCATTTTGCCTTCCACTTCCGTTTTGATTTGTGATTTAATCAAAGCCAAAAATTTATCATTGCTCAACCGCTTTTCTTTTTCGGTTGGTTCAATCTCAAAACCTGCGAAAATGGCAAAGGCATTGTTCTTTACAATTGGGTCAGTATCACTTGCCTTAGGCATGATAACTGACTTTAAGAACTGGTATAAATCTTCATCAAATGCCTCTTTGCACAATTGCGAATTGATTAGACCAATTTCATTATGGATGTTATTCTTTTTCCTTGTCAGAAAATCGTGAATTGATTTGAAGGCATTTGATATTGATGTTGTCAGGCTTTGTTCGAGTTTTGATTCACCGAAAATCAGTTGATAATTTTTAGGAGCCAATTCAAGCAAATGAATACCGTCTGAACCTTTGGCATAATCGTTTGATGAAAGTTTGATTTCTAATTTCGTGAGGATTTTTGGGGCTTTCAAATGCGATTCTAAAAAACAGAATAACAGTAATTCTCCTGCTTCACCGTCATTGACATTATAGTCTCTGAATTTAGAACCTGCCTTTTCTACCAGTTCATAATAGCGTTGGTCCTTTTCAAATTCCTTTATTTCCTTTTTCGATAAGGCAAAAGGAATCATGTGGTTTCCCAATTGCTTTATCAGTTCATCATAGCAAAACTGGTTGTTCTCGATTTTAAGAATATGCAGGTTGAGTTTAGAATAGGTATCAGGTACATCACATTCAATCTCTTTGTAAAAGAGGTCTAAGAATTTTTCACTTATGCTTGGTTTAAAATCCATAGAAATTGAATTGATTATACACTTACAGGTTTATTGATTGATAACTCACCCTTAAACGCCCTTTGGCTTAGACTGCCATACAAATTCTCTAACTCCTGCAAGCTTCGTTGGTATTGGGTTTTGAGGGATTCTGTTTTTTCTACGATTTTGGCGAATTGGTTTTGGAGTTCGATTGGGGGAATTACTATTTTAATTCCTTGTAATTCTTGTGCATTGATATTCGCCATTCCGACAATGCTTTTGCACATTCCAAGAAGTGTTTGCTTTCCATGAATAGAGTTTAGATAGCCCCACAAAAACCATGGATTAGCTTTTTCATTCATTCTAATTCGAATTAAATATCCAGCAATTATCATTTCCGAATCTTCATTGAAAATCCCCGTCTTTCCAACTAACTCCTTAGAGTTTGTACGATTGAATAGTAAATCTCCTTTTCTGACTACACACTTTTCTTTGTCCTTGTCATCAACATTTATGTATTTCAAACTTGAGAAATCCATATAGCCGTTTGAAGTAATGTTGTTCATTCGTAGATAAGGATATTTACCTTCCTCTTGAGCAGGACTACTTGTTCCGTATTTTACCTCATTAACAACATCACGAATTGTTCCTTTTGGAAATTTTCGCTTATTGGTTGAAGGGTCACCAAACATCTCCAAAAAAGTGCTTTTCAAAAATTCATCCAGAATGGTAATACTTTCTTTGCGTTGGGCTATCAGGTTTTCGGCTTTGCTGAGTATGTTGGCGATGTTATTCTGTTCTGTAATATCAAGTATCGGAATTCTTAAATCCTCCAACGCTTTCCTGCTTATGTGTGGAATTGTCGCTCCTGTACTTTTATTTCTTAGGTAATCGTATTGCGATTGGAGGAATATGCCAAGAAACGAAGTTGAATATAGCTTAGGCTGTTTCTTTCGTAATAGTGCAATTGTACTTCCAATGTAGCCTGACTTCCCGTAACCAATTGTTCCGGCATTGGCTCCGTCCCAAGCGATTAAAACATCGTCTTCATTGGCTAAGACACCTGATTTGTCATTAGTGTATTTTATGTTCTCATCATTTCTCAAATCATCAATCTGCAAAACGCGCACTGATTTACTGTTTGGCGTATCCGTAATCGAAGGCTTTTTTCCTTTCTGAATTTCAATGATATTTCCTAACCTCTCAAACTTCATTACACCAATTCTTTTAACTCTATTAATCCTTTCTGGATATTTTGCTCCAACTTCTCAAGCTTCTTTAAAATCACGGTCGGCTTTTCGTATTGTACTTCTTCATATACTTCTTCTTTGTAGGTGCTCAAATTCAGGTCGTAGTTGTTTTCAACTATTTCCTGTTTAGGAACCATAAAGTATTTCAACTTTCGGTCGCTGTCTTTCTTGGCGTTTCTTGCTTTGTATCGTTCAGCAATGTCCGCCAAATCGCTTTCAGCAATCTTGTTTCGCTTATCGTCTAGTGTGTATCCATCGGCCTGCATATCGTAAAACCAAACGTGGTTGGTTTCTCCGCCTTTCGTGAACAACAAAATTGCGGTGCTTACACCGGCATAGGGTTTAAAGACTCCACTGGGCATGGCTATCACCGCTTTCAATTCGGCTTGCTCTACAATCAATTTTCGCAAGGCTTCAAATGCTTTTCCGCTGTTTTGAATTACACCGCTCGGCACAATCACGGCAGCGGTTCCTCCCATTTTCAGCATGTTGTAAATGCGCTCTACAAAAAGTAATTCGGTTTTAGTAGTGGGCAGTTGCAAGCTCTCGTTAATGTCGCCTTTGTCAATGTTTCCCGTAAAGGGCGGGTTGGCCATTACAATATCGTACTGGCTGCTTTCATTAAATGTTTTACTGAGCGTGTCTTTGTAATCAATGGAAGGTTCGTCAATGCCATGCATCATCATGTTCATCAAACCCAAACGCACCATGGTGGTGTCAATGTCGTAACCCACAAAACTTT
>JAYRXP010000134.1:0-16359 GCA_041917395.1 Paludibacter sp. | reverse complement strand
GATAAATAAAAATGTATCGTCTGGCACAACGCACAATTTTCCAATTTTCGGGCCTGATGCAACTTCGGGAGCAGCAGTTACCCAGTCGCTTACGCAAGCTAATGTGGTTGCCCTCGACCGTACATGGGAGGTTATTAAAACAAAAAATATCGGTTTGGACTTTGCTGTGCTGAAAAGCAGATTGAGCGGAAGTTTCGATTATTTCTGGAAAGTGAATGATGGCATGTTGGTAAGTGTGGTTTATCCTACTGTATATGGAGCTACTGCACCAAGAACAAACTCTGGCGAAATGAAAGTAGAAGGTTGGGAGCTTTCGCTAAACTGGCGTGATAAAATCAACGATTTCAAGTATTATGTTGGGTTTAATTTGAGCGATAACTGGAATAAGTTGACCAAAATGGAAAATGCTACTGTAAAAAGCACCAATGCCATTACCAATACCTTGTTGGATTATCAAACCGGAACATTCTGGGGATTGAGTTGGGAAAAACTGATTGAAACACAAGAAGAATTGGATGCCTACAAACTTTTACTTGCCAATGCAGATGGCGATAAGTTGCCAAATTATACAACTGTCAATATTGGCGATTCGAAATACAAAGATTTGGATAGCGATGGCGATATTGATTATAATGACAGAAAACTATTAGGCGACAATGCTTTACATTATAATTACGCGTTGAATTTTGGTGGAGAATACAAAGGATTTGATTTTGGAGTTGTACTTCAGGGTGTTGGCAAAGCTACGATTGTACGAAATTCCGATAATGCCATTTCTGCCCCCGGACGAAACACTTATCAAAATCAGGGAGCAACCTGGTGGGGGCGAACCTGGAGCACCATGGGCGAAAATCCGACTTATAACAATTCAACCTTTGATTATTTCGGTGTTCAAACAACTCCAATTTATCAACCAGTAAATAAAGACCCTATGTCGGTTCCACGTTGGAGCAAAACCCAATTTGCGTATAACTGGTTGTATTCCGATGCCTGGTTTAGAACTCAAAACGGCGCTTATATGCGTTTGAAGAATGTAACATTGGGTTATACATTACCAAAATCGTTAACTAAAAAACTAAGTATCGAAAAACTTCGTCTGAACTTCACAGGAACCGACCTGTTTGAAATAACCGGAACTGAAGATGGCTGGGATCCTGAAAACACATCGCAAGATCCGTTTGGCGGCACAGTAGGTTCGGTTTCGTATCCTTTTGCACGGAGTTTTGCGTTTGGAGTTGATATTACATTTTAATAATCAGATATTTAAAACATACATAGAGATATGAAAAAGTTTAATTTATATATAATAGCCTTACTTACGCTGGTAACACTGAATAGTTGCGACGATTTGCTCAATTATTCGCCTGAGCTGCAATTTACCGACGAAAACGTATGGACAAATGCAGAGGCGTTTGCGCAGGGAGCGAATAATTTTTATACATTTCTTCCAAAAATAATGGATGATAATTTTGCAAACAGGGATAACTTTTCCGATTTGCGATTGGTACAAAATGCTATAAGCAATTCAACATATACTGTACCCGAAACCGACGATAGTTATAATACTTATTATTCAAGATTACGAAACATTAATTATCTTTTTCAGAATGCTGAGAAGTATAGTAAACCAAACGAAATAAAGCAATATGTTGCCGAAGCATATTTTTTCAGAGCTTATATTTCATTCTTGTTTTTCCGCGATTTTGGACCGGGAACTATCGTGAAGAAAGTATTAAATCCATCGTCAGGCGAAGTAATGGCAGCAAGAGCTAGCCGGGAAGAGTTTGCAAACTTTATAATCGAAGATTTGGAAGCGGCCATTAATTCGGGCGCACTTCCAAAACAATCAGCCATTAATTCGGGTGCTACCAATGGTCGCATTACCATAGGCGCTGCTAATGCCTTGTTGTCGCGCGTTTGTTTGTTCGAAGGAACCTGGCAAAAATACCATGTAGCTAATGGCTCGAACGATGCACGGGTAACAGCCCTGCTTACAAAATCCAAAGAAGCTTCGCTTGCTGTAATGAATGACGATTCGTACCAATTATTTTATAATGCGCAAATGGGCAACGATAGCTACCGATATATGTTTATTTTGCAAAATACAGTTTCAACAAATCCGTTTGGTGTATTGAAATCGGCCAACAAAGAATATATTTTGCGTAACCGATTTAACGAGGTAACACGTCAGTCTAACACCAATATCGTACATGCTTTCCAATCATTGGCCATGTCGCGCACTTTTGTCGAAAGTTTTGAAGATAACACAGGGAATTTGACGAAACCCGATTATACAACCGATTTGTACAGCTATGCCAAAAATCGTGACCCACGCTTAGCAACAACCCAAGTACCACGCATGTCCTATTATTGGAATTATGCTTCGGCTCGAACAACTCCAACTGATTTTTCGCAAGCTGCATATAATATTATGAGTATTTACAACAATACAACTAATACCTTTGCTTCGCGCAAGTATTCGATTGATTTTAGTCAGTTGGTTACAGGTGATGGTTTTGATGTTCCCGTAATTCGGTTAGCCGAAATTTATCTGAATTATGCCGAAGCCGTTTATGAATTAACAGGAAGCATTTCTGCCACCGACTTAAATTTATCGTACAACAAAGTGCGTACTCGTGCCGGAATGCCAACAAAAACAACAGCAACGCTGAACGATATTCGTAGGGAGCGCGTTTGTGAGTTGTTCTTAGAAGGTTTCCGTTACGATGATATTCGCCGTTGGAAGCAAGGAGAGCAATTATTGGGCAAAAACCTCGAAGGTTTATATGTTGGAGCAGGTTCGCCTTTTGCAAAAGTTAATGTAGCACCAAAAGTATATAATGCACTGGCTACCCAATGGGTTGCTTTGCGCAAGGATCAATCGTTGGATGCACGTACAAACATTACAGCCAACCCCGATACCATTATGTGTTTGTGTGCCCCGGGCGATGTGCTGAATTATTCAGAAGCTCAAAACCTGAAACGATTTGCACGTAATACTAATGGAGATATTATTATGTCGGGTGGAAATCCTACTTATGCAACCACAGCTACTTATGTAAAATCGGACCCGCGTTCGGCACTTACAGCAGCTGAGGGTAACGGATTAATTTCGGCAGAAGGTTTCTGGATTTTCGAAAAAGCGGAAGGTCGTGCATTTTCGAATAAACATTATTTAAAACCAATTCCTTCGGCACAGATTACTTTAAATCCGGGCTTGAACCAAAATCCCGATTGGAATAATTAAACTTAAATTCCTCCCGCTTTTAACTTGAAGCGGGAGGAAATAAAACAATAACAAACAAATTATTTACTTTTAAAAATTATAAATCATGAAAAAATTTACTCAAAGTGGCCTTTTAATGGCAGTAACTATTCTTTTCGGAACAGTAAGTGTAAATGCGCAATGGCGTTGGAATCCTAGTGATTGGGGTACACAAAATGCTGGTGCTACTACAAGTTTAAGTACCGATAACAAAACTCTTATTGTAAATCCGTATGCTCACAGTACTTCCGATGCTACTGCACGACGTGGCGATATATGGTTTAAGAAAGATGTAAAATTACTTGAAACAGAGCCTGTTGTGGCGGTATATATGAAGTTTAATAATATCACAATGAACATGAATGATTGGAAATTTGATTATATTTTGCAACAACAAACGGCTATTGCTTATGATGAAACAACCTTAGCGTACACTTGGGGACTTGATGATTTTAAATTCGGTGGTCGAAAAGATAGAATCTCATCTCTTAAAGGTGTGAGTGCAATGTGTTACACAAGCGATGGAGCCGATGATTTATGGATTTTTGATATGACAGCCGGTGCACCTTTTGAAGATGCATGGTTGGGTAATGGAGATCGTTTAGTTCCTTATGCTCCAGCTTTTGTGCGCGCAGGTGAAGGTGTTGGTGCAAAACAAACCAGAAGTTGGTTGGGTTTTGTTTGTATTGGTACAGGTGCAACAACTAATCCTACATTCAATCTGAAATATTGTGCAACAGCTGCGGCAGTAAACGATGTCTTTGGGAATATTGAGGCTTATCTTAACAGCGAAGGAGGACAAGAAGTTAGAGATGGAGATAATACAGCTCTAAAATCCGTTAAGTATAATAAGGCACTTATTTTCTCAGGAGAAGGTCATGTAATTTCGCCAAATGCAGTTCTGATGGAATCGTATAGTGTGAGCGGAGCAAAAATTAAAGAAGTAAACGCTAACCAAATGGATCTGAATGCCGGAATTTATATGATAAAAGTAACTGACAAAGATGGTGTTGTAACCTTTGGTAAGGCAATTGTTCGATAATTATCATTTTTCACTATTCAGGATGTATAAGTCCTGAATAGTTACAAACAAAATCAATCAATGAAAAAAGCTATTTTTCCGATTGCAATTTTTCTGTTACTGGCAAATATTACACTTTTGGCCGATAGCAAACAATTTGTGCATCCGGGCTGTTCGCATAAACAATCTGATTTAGATAGGCTAAAAGCGATGGTGCAGGCTAAAATAGATCCTTGGTATGCATCTTTTCTGAGACTTTCGAACGAATCAAATGCAAAGTACACTTATTCCGTAAGAGGAAATAAAAGCTTTACCACTGTAACGCAGGATGGACTTAATTACAGTGCCTTATCGGCAGATGTAAGGGCAGCATATCTCAATTCCATTATGTGGGCGGTTACCGGCGATGTTCGTCATGCAGATAAGGCCGTAGAGATTTTAAATGCCTGGCAAAATCTTACTTGTTTTACGGGTGGTGGAACCGAATCGCTTAATGCCGGTCGTGTGGCATGGATGCTGATAGAAGCGGCTGAAATTATCAAAAGCACTTATTCCGGATGGTTGCCGGCAGATGTTCAGAAGTTCAAAGATATGCTTGTTTATCCCGGATATTCGGGTACGTCTGTTCCAACAACATTAAACTCAAATAATGGTACTTTTTATTGGAGAGTATATCAGGGCGATTGCGCTCGTCACGGAAATCAGGATTTGTTTGGTTGGCGGGTAGTTATGTCGATGGGAATTTTTCTGGATAACGAAGTAATGTACGATCGTGCGTTACGATATTTTACCGGGTTAAAACATCGTGCCGATGATTTACCCTATGTGTCCGGTCCTCCGATTAATTCAACATCACCCATAACAACGAATGAGTATTTTAGAGCTTACAGTCGCAATGGAGAGCAAAATACGATTCCCGATTATGGTTACAATGGTGTTTTGCCGTATTTTATTTGGGAAAACGGGCAATGTCAGGAAAGTTCACGCGATCAGGATCATGCCATACTTGGATTGGGGTTAATTGCTGCATTGGCCGAAATGGCATGGAATCAGGGAGACGATGTTTATAGTATGTTCGATAACCGGATTTTAAAAGGGTACGAATGGGCATTGCGTTATAATGTATCCAATAATTATTCTTTCCCGGATCAACCGACTCCTTGGGAACCAACTGTTGAATCGGGAGAGTTTATTCAACGTGGTGATAGGACAGGTAGATGGTATTCTTTAAAGGTTAATCCGCATTACGAAGGTGATTTTGTCGGTTATAGTCGTGGAAATTTTAGAACCGACAAACGTCCTGTATATGAAGTTGCTTTGGCACATTACGATGTTCGCATGGGATTAAATCCGGATATGATGAAATGGACCAAACGGGCTTTGGATATTTCGAACGAAGAAGTGGGCTACGAAACTTCAGGTTGGTCGCTCGATCATTTAGGTTGGGGAGGATTAACTTTTCACCGAACTACATGGATGACTGGCGACCCTGTACATTTTACAAACGGAAAACCTGTTTTTGAAATGCCTCAAATCCCCTGTTCGATTAATGCTGTAAATTACGATTATTTTACTGCGGATGGACAAAACCGAACTTACTACGATGCAACTCCAAACAACGAAGGTGCAGCGTATCGAACGGATGCAGTAGATATAGTTGCCGGAGACAATGGCTATGTGGTGAACAATATGCAAAATGGCGAATGGTTGAGCTACACCTTTAAAGTGTTGGCTGATGGAGAGTATCACATTGTATTACGCCATAATACAACCGCAGGTGGAGCTAAAATGAAAGCTGTAATTGATGGTGATTTGCAGGTTGAAGCCAATCTTCCACAAACAAATGGATACGAAGAAACTTCGTTGGGAGGTTTTCAACTGACAAAAGGCGCCAAAGTAATTCGCATATTTGTAACCGGCGAAAGCAATATAACTTTGCTAAGTCAGGTGAAAATTATATTGAACCCGAGTGCTGTAAAAAAAATTAACTTCACTTCCGCATTAAATTCTTCAAATCAAGCAGTTCTAAACTGGTCGTTCGAAAATATAATTCCAACAAATTTGCGAATTTTCAGATCTACAACAACTGATTTCAGCAACGCAACTACATTGACGAGTTTGGCCAACGATGCCAACACATATACAGATGTAACTGTTAATGGGAAAGTTCCCAATTATTATTATTGGGTAGTTTGTGATGAAGCAGGAACACAGCGTGTTTCGGATGTGTCAAGTGTATCGTGGGGTTATTTTTTCGATAATTTTGTAAATCCATCCACTGCCCTTTGGAGTGTTGTCAACGGAACAGGCTCTATTTCGAATAATGTTATGAACATCAATACTTATTCGTCGAACAAAGCTTATCTGGGTCGTACGGGCGGTGTAACATTGCATGCCGGAAATTATCCGATACTTGCTTATAAGATGGTAGCTCCTTCCGGAACTTCATTGGCTGTACACAATGCTGTAAGTAGTATTTTAGGTGGCGGGGCAAATGTACAAACCGGAATTTTGGACAATAATGTGTATTATTACGACTTGCGAAACCTTGGATTTGTATCTTCAGCCGGGACAAAAACGGTTCCTCTTGACAGTATTTTATCCAACACATTTTTTCAAATCAGAATGACTGTTACAAACAGTACTCCTTCGCAATTGCATTGGGTTGGAACATTTAAGTCGGTCAGCGATTTGTCGCAATATATTGTTTCTGCAGTTAAGCCCTTATCTGAATCGGGAATTTATTTCAGTCAAAACAATAACAAGCTTATTTTGAATGGCGTAAATGAGCCATTGCAAGTACGGATATTTAGTATAGCAGGTCAGCTTTTATCACAACATGTAATCAATTCAACAAATAACGAAATTTTACTTCCCAACAGCGGAGTGTATATTGTTTCTATAAAAGGAAATACTATAAATACTTCGCAAAAAGTGATAGTGAACTAATTTTTAAACGGATTAAAAAATAATATTATGAAAACAAGAATTTTTACGCTATTACTTATTGTTGTTGCTGTTTTAGCTGCAAATACAACAATTTTTGCGCAAGTAAGTGGTGATTACGTGGCTACCACATCCGGCGATTATAATACTGCTGCAAACTGGTCTGTATCAAATGGTTCAGGAGGATATTCGGGTGTTGCTTCCTCTGCTCCAACAACATCCATCAATGTATGGATCCCGGAAGGAAAAGTAATGACCATTGCCGCTGCTGCAAGTGCTCAAAATATGAATATATCGGGAGAGTTGAACTGCGGTAACTTTACCGTTAATTTAGGGACAACTGCAAGCACAACTGTTGGTAATCTTATCATCACACCAACAGGAAAATTCCGTTCTGCAAATGCCACCGCAGGTACTGTAAACAGTTTAAATATCTACGGAAATACGATTATTGTTGATGGACAACTTGGTGCTGCCATCGAAACCAACTACTTAGGGTACAATGCAAACACAAATCCTGATGGCGGTGGTGGATTTCGTGTTTATTGTATGGCGGTAAAAGCAAACGAAACTACCACAGTAACAGTTTCAGGTTCAGGGAAAATAAATGTAGCCCGTTTTTATGGCTCTACTCAAACAACTGCTTCAGCTCCTCAGATAATTGATATAAATACAAACATTAATATTCTGAACAATAATTCTGCATCTGTTGGAGCTTTTGGAAGTATTGGGAATACGGGATTAAGCGACAGATCAATGAATATAATTGCTGGTAAAATGGTTAAGTTTACGGGTGAAACCCCAAAATCGTCGCTCCACAGAGATGCGGTAACCAATAGCAGTTATACATCTGGCAATTATATCTACAATGTGTTCGGAACGCTTGATATGGGAAAAGGTACAATTCGTCTTTTCACATCCTATATTTCAGGAAATACAAAAGGGACTTATTTGAACGTAAAAGATGGTGGCACGTTGGTCGTTGGCGATACTATCCGCTTACAATTGGGTCAGGCAAGCGGGCAAACATGTGGTATTTTCCCTGAAACAGGTTCTACAGTCAAATTCGGACAAGCAACTGGTGCTACACAGTTCAAAAACAATATAGGAGCTGCCATAGCTTCATTTCCTGCTGCTTTCAGCAATTTGACGATTGATAATGCTGCAGGGTTGAATTATCCTACAGCTTTTACAGTCAATGGCACCCTTACTTTTACAAATGGCAAAATATCGCTCGGGGCAAATAACCTAACAATTGGATCAACGGGTTCGATTGCTGGAGCTTCAGCTACCAATTATGTTGTAACAGATGGTGCCGGTGTTTTAATACAAACTGCTCCTGCTAGCACTCTCAAAACATTTCCTATTGGTACAGCTGTCAGCTACGACCCTGTTTCTGTAACTCCTACTGCTGAATCGGATTTTGCTGTAAAAGTTGGAACTACACTGCCAGCCGTTGCTCCTTCAAATTATTTTTACAACGAAAAAGTTTGGAACATTACGCCCACAACTGCTTCGTCGACGCTTGTTGCACTTACGCCTTCGGAAGTAACTACCACAGCAGCTAATCAGGTAATAGGCCATTATGTAAATGATGCTTATACCAATGTAGCAGCTGTTAAAAGCGGAAATACATACTCTGCCACATTCACTACCTTTTCGCCATTTGTTACCGGAGCTACCGATTTGGGAACAGGGATTGATAATGTGAAAAATAAATTAACAGTCTCAACCTTTGGAAATCAATTAGTTGTAAATGGAACTATTGCCGGACAAGCAATTGATGTTTACAATGCAGCAGGACAGGAAATAAAACAAGCTTTTGCTACAAACGATAAAACAATTGTGAGTTTAAAAGAAGGTTTATATTTTGTAAAAGTAAATAATCAGGTTATGAAAGTGATTTTATAAATCATTGCTTTAAAATTCAACTATCTAAAAGCTGTCGGTTTATTGACTGACAGCTTTTTTTGTGCAGAAAATTATTTTGAATAATTTATAAGTATATTCTATACCAACTTCGTATTTATATTATAAAATATTCTTTGCTTTTTTTTTATCTTAAATAAATAATAAAATGAAAAAACCTTTATGCTTACTTATTATCAGCATTTTATTTGCGAGTAATTTGTTTGCGAAAATCAAAATAGCATCAATTCTTGGCGACAATATGGTATTACAACAAAACAGTGTAGTCAAAATTTGGGGTACCGCCGATGTGTCGCAAAAAGTAACGGTTAGTACCAATTGGAATAAAGATAAAATAACAGTTGTTACAAACGATAAAGGTGAATGGGTAGCTAAAATTTCTACGACTGAAGCTGGTGGTCCGTATTCTATTCAAATTACAGCAGGTAAAGAGAAACTTTCGATTTCGAATATTTTGTTGGGAGAGGTCTGGTTATGTTCAGGTCAATCGAATATGGAAATGCCGATTAAAGGTTATATTGACCAGCCTGTAAACGGTTCAAACGAAACTCTAGTTCGTGCAGTAAACAATAACTTGCGTTTGTTTACAGTTGCCAGATCATCAAAATCTACTCCACAAGATAGCTGTCGCGGAAAATGGGAAATTGCAGATGCTTCTACTGTTGCAGATTTCTCAGCAACGGGATACTATTTCGGAGCACAACTACAAAGATCACTAAACATACCGATTGGTTTGATTTGCTCGTCATGGGGAGGTTCACGCATTGAAGCGTGGATTGATAACGATAATATAATTAAACATCCCGAGTCGTATAGAATTACAACGAAGGAAAGATCAGCCGCACATCAGCATGCATCGTACTTATATAATGGTATGATTGCACCCATAAAGAACTATTCAATTAGAGGTGCCGTTTGGTATCAGGGAGAGTCAAATCGTGTTGAATATCAATATTATGCCTCATTAATGAAAACCTTGGCCGATAGCTGGAAGGTCTCGTTCAATCTTACCAAATTACCATTTTACTTTGTACAAATTGCACCACATTGGTATAAGGATCAAAATGATGTTTTATCAGGAAAGTTTTATGATGAACAATTTAAAGCAGAAAAAATGATTCCTAATGCTGGAATGGCTGCTACGGTAGATATTGGCGATGAGTATTGTGTTCATCCTGCCGAAAAGGAAATGGTTGGTGCAAGATTGAGTTATTGTGCTTTAGCTGAAACTTACAATATAAAAGGTATTTCATATAAAAATCCAAGCTACAAATCGATGGTTGTGAAAGACTCATCAATAGTTATTAGTTTCGACAATATTGCAATGGGACTTACCTCGTTTGGTAAAGAAATTACAAATGTTGAAATTGCAGGCGAAGATCAGCATTTCTACGCAGCTAAGGCTGTGATAAAAAACCAACAATTAATTGTAACTTCTGCCGAAATAAAAAATCCTGTATCAGTTCGCTATTGTTACCGTAACTATATGTCTGGCAAAGGTTTTATCTACAATACAGCCGGATTACCTGTACTCCCATTCCGTACTGATAGTTGGTAATATATTTCAAAGGATGTATTCCTAATAAGAATAAAAAAACAAATAATAAAGATTAAATAATCCAATTTATGAAAATCAAATTTTTTATTGCTTTTCTTTTTCTGATTGGTTGTAATTGGTTAAAAGCCATAACTATCACTGTAGGAAACACCGGAAATTATCCATCGGTAACAGCTGCAATAGCTGCGTTAGGCACAATTACAGAACCTGCGGAAATCATTTTGCAGTCGGATTATACTCAAACTTCTGAAGAAATTACTGCGATTGCTGGTGCAAGTTCCATTAATACTGTAACTATTCGACCGATAGCAGAACTTACTGTCTCGGGAAGTGGTACTACGCTTTGGAATCTAAATGGCTGTCGTTATGTAACAATTGATGGCAGGATTTCAGGAGATGATGGATCAAAGGCACTGACTTTATCAAATACATCAACAGCCGGTATTACAATTCGATTTATTAATGATGCTTCAAATAATACGATTAAATACGTTAATATGTTAGGCGCAAACACTAGTATTACTGCAGGAACTGTAACTTTTAGTACAACTACAGGCACAACCGGAAATGACAATAATATAATTGATAATTGTAATATTGGAGATGGCGCAACAACTCCAACTTTTGGTGTGTTTTCATTGGGAAGCGCCTCGTATACAAATGATGGTAACATTATTTCAAATAACAATATATACAATTACAATAAAAGTTCCAATACAACTTACGGTGGTTATGGGGTTTTTTTAGGAGGAAATACTTCAACTGCTACTATATCTGGAAACAGTTTTTACCAGACGGCGGCAAGAACGACTTTTAGTAATGGATCAATCAATGGGGCAATTTTAATAAATAACACAAGTGGTAACGGATTTATTGTAAAAGATAATTTTATCGGTGGTCAATCTTCATTTTGTGGAACAGCTGGCACTCCTTACATTTCGGGTTCAACTGCGACTACTACACATAGATTCATTGGAATTTCATTGACCGTAGGAAACTCATCCACAACGTATGTTTATAACAATACTTTTCAGAATTTATCCGTTTTTTCCGGTAACACAACACCTTCCTCATGCATTTCATTGCAAGCGGGATTAATTAAATGTGGTGTAAAAGAGAATGATACCCCTGCCGGAAATATTATTGGTTCACCTAATCCTGCATTAGTTGGAAACAATGCCAGCATTTTGTTTACCGGAACATTAGCGAATGCCTATTTCGCAGGTATTTATGTGAATTCAGCAACAACGTCCACTCCCATTGTAGTTTCAAACAATAACATGGGTGGTATTACCGGCACTTCTACCAATATTACCACTACTTCGCCGGTAATTGCTTATCTGTCGGGTATAACTATTGGTGGAACAGGGGCAACATCTACCTATACAATTAGCAATAATAACATAGGAAATGCCGCGGTGGGTGTTGCAGAATCAAATATGTCTATTCAAAATTTTGCTGCAAGAGCCATTTATGGAATTCACGTATTGGCAGGTAATAGTACCTCTATTGTAAATATTTCAGGTAACAATATAAACAATTTGGCTCATTTAGCTCCAAATTCTTCGACTACAAATGCAGGTTATTTCGGAGGTATTGTGACAAATAATATTTTTACGCAAGTAAATGTCAATAACAATACTGTAAGAGATTTATCAGCCACAATATGCAGTTCATCAAATACGGGAACTTACCCCCTTCATGCAGGAATTGCTGTTTTAAGTCAAAATACGGCTAACATAATTACAGGAAACATAGTGTATAATCTTGCGGGGGCTAAGACCATGATTGATGGAATATTGATAGCTAATGGAGGTGGATTATCGGTTTCGAACAATAAAGTTTTTAATATCTTAACAACAAATACGAGCTCCGGAAACGGTAATGCTGGTGCTAACGGAATACGTGTTATCGCAGGTGGCACTTATGCTCCTAATTTGAATGTTAACAATAATATGATTCGATTAGGCTATGACAGAAATGGTGAAACAGTAACAGCTTTATGCCCGTTTACCGGAATCAGAGATACTCTGACAACCTCAGCTACTTCTATTGTTTCATATTATCACAATACTGTTTATATTGGAGGTGGTGGAGTAAGTACGGGTACTAATCCTACTTTTGCTTTCTTTTCTACAGGGGTTGCAGGAACTAATCTTACAAGAAATATACAAAATAATATTTTTGTAAATACCCGTTCGTCAGCAAGTGGAACAGGTATACATTATGCATTAAAACTCGGAAATGTAAATGGTTTGAATGGAATATTAAATATCGATTATAATAACTACATAGCTAATGGAACTGGTGGTGCTTTAGCAAATATAGCCGGACAAAACCGAACTACAATTTCCGAAATTCAAGCCGGAACAAATAAAGATTTACATAGTTTGAGTTTTAATCCAGTATTCGTGAGTGCAACAACTTTAACTCCTGATATACATATTAACTCCAGCAATTCGGATAACAATATACTTATCAGTGGTATAGCTATTGAATCTGTGAAGACTGATTTTGACGGAGAACAAAGAGGTTTAAGACCAGTTATTGGGGCGGATGAATTTATAAACGAAACACTTCCTCCTTTTATTTCAGCTTCGAAATCAACTACCAATATTTCTTATTATAAAAATAGTAGTGGCAGCGTAGATGTGTTTTCAAATGTAACATGGACAGCAACTTCTGATAAATCATGGTTACATGTAAGTCCGATAACCTCTGCAACAGGAAATGCGACGGTGTCATATTATGCGGATGCAAATCCCGATTTTTCGCTGAGAACTGCACAAATTATTGTTTCGAATGGTAATTTTGTTTCAGATACCATAACAGTAATTCAGGAAGCGCGAAGTGAAATTGATAAAACCGAATATATGCAAATAATTCTGTACGGACAGTCACTGGGTTTGGGTTGGCAATGCCCACGTGCTATAACAACTGTTCCTGTCGCAGGAAATTTTATGGTGGGTAATAACGTTAACATGCAATACAATAATGGTACAGCCGTATTGAACCCTCTGGTAGCAACTAAATGGGTTAATGGTGGAGAACAACCAATTGTAGCCTGTTTAAATGCTTTTTCAAAGGTTTATCGTGATAGCATAGATGCAAATCAAAAGTTTATAGCTATGACTGCCGGAGAAGGTGGTCGTACAATCGAAAGATTATCGAAAGAGTGTACCAATTCGGGTTATTATGCTTCCACTTTTCTTAGCATACTTGATAATACCTTGTTGGCTTTGGAGGGGAAATCTGTATCCTGTCCTGCAATCATTTACATGCAAGGTGAATATAATTGTTCTACAAGTGGAGCATCAGGACAGGGGTTGACTCCGGGAACTAATGGAACATTGGATAAAGATGTATATAAAAGTTTACTTCTGAAGTTGAAAAATAATATGCAGGCCGATATTGTAGCGAAATATGGTCAGGCTCAAAAACCACTGTTTTTCATTTATCAAACAAGCGGGAAATATATATCAGCCAAGGAAATGCCAATTGTAATGGCTCAAAGAGAATTTGCCGATGAAAATACCGATGTTGTTTTAATGAATCCGCATTATGCTTTACCTGACTACACGGGTGGTCATTTATCAACTAATGGTTATAGATGGTATGGCGAAATGATGGCAAAATCTCTAACTGAAGTGTTAATCAAAAAAAACACATTTAAAACATTGAAACCCGTTGGTTTTGACATAGAAGGGCAGTCAATAACAGTTAATTATCAGGTGCCTGTACCACCTTTAGTCTTGGATACATTGACAACACCTAAGGAACCCAATTACGGATTTACAGTATACAAAAATGGCTCAGTAGTACCGGTAACTCAGGTGAAAATTATGAGTGATAATCAGATTTTAATAAAATGTAATACTGTACTTGTTGGCAAAATTGACGTAGTTTATGCCGGTAACGCAACAAACGGCAGTGGAAACTTAAGAGACAGTGACGGCTCACTTTCGATGTACACCTATTTTGATGATTCAACCGATGGTTTAAAAGAATCGTATACACCACTAACCCAAGCCGGTGGCAGTGTATATGGACAACCATATGGTTTACAAAACTGGTCTGATGAATTTTACTATTCGTTTGATGTTGTTGCAACAAATAAATTATCGCTAAATGAAAATAAATTTGTGTACGTCTATCCGAATCCTACAGGAAACAATATCAAAATAAATTATTTTTTGAATGAAGAACAAAAAGGCAATTTATGTATATTCGATGCATGGGGAAGACAAATTTACAATAAAAGTATCTCAGGCGGCTCAAATACAGTCTCAATTGAATCATCACGTTTCGAGAGCGGAATATATTTTTGCATTATTAAAGTGAATGATTTGATAATAACTAAAGCCAAGTTTCTGATAAACAGATAATAATTCAGGATATATTCATTTTTGGTGATTAATTGGCAAATATGTATTATCTGGTTTAACGAGTATTGTCAGTACCGTTTCAAATATTTTTTTAATAAATCTAAGTAAATTATTTAGCTTAACCGTATTAAGTATTAAACAAAGCAATTACTACAATCATTGGGTATTTTCATTCAATTTAATATTAAAAAATGGAGTTATGAAAGTTAGATTTTTTACTTTAGTAGTTTTTCAAATCATAATTTTAGCTGCAGCCGGGAGATTATCAGCTCAGGCCAGTGGTGATTATGTGGCTACCACATCAGGCGATTATAATACTGCTGCGAACTGGTCTGTTTCTAATGGATCGGGAGGTTATACCGGAACAGCTCCGTCAGCTCCAACCACAGCTATTAATGTGTGGATTCCAGAAGGGAAGATAATGACAACCGCTGCTCAGGCAAATGCCCAAAACATGAATATCTCGGGAGAGTTAAACACCGGTAACTTTACAGTTCAGCTGGGAACAAGTTCCTCAACAACAGTTGGAAATCTGACAATAACAGCCAGCGGCAAACTACGTTCTCCCAACGCTACAGGAGGTACTGTTAACAGTTTAAATATCTATGGAAACACAATTACCGTTGATGGGCAACTTGGAGCTGCAACTGCTACAAATCTAACCGCTTACAATGCATCCACAAATCCGGATGGTGGTGGAGGGATTAGAGTGTATTGTATGGCGGTAAAGGCTGGCGAAACTACCACAGTAACTGTTTCCGGTTCAGGGAAAATAAATGTAGCTCGTTTTTTTGTTTCAACAGCAACCACAGCACTTGCTCCCCAAATAGTAAACATAAACATGGATATAAATATACTGAATAACAATTCGGTATTAACACCCGCATTTGGAGCCTTTACCAACACAGGCGGAAGTGATAGAACTATTAATATAAATGCCAATACTGCAGTTAGTTTCACCGGGAACCAAACAAAATCGTCATTGCATTCCGAACGTTCAGCTAATGGAGCGCTCTCATCGGGTAACTATACCTACAATGTATATGGTACGCTTGATATGAAAAGGGGATCCATCCGGTTACAAACATCATCCACTTCGGGTAATACAAAAAGTACCTATTTAAATGTCAAAAGTGGAGGAACATTAATTGTAGGTGACACCATTCGTTTGATACAGGGACTTTCCAGTGGTCAAACTTGTGGTATTTTCCCAGAAGCAGGATCGACTGTAAAATTTGGTCAGATAACCGGTCCT
>JAYRXP010000133.1:0-2392 GCA_041917395.1 Paludibacter sp. | reverse complement strand
CACTTTCTTCACGTCCGATACTTCAGCACCTGCCGAAATAATCACCGTGCCGGGCGAGAATACTTTATCGTCGCCGTATTTCTGAGTCATCGAAAGCGAATCTTTTCCGGTAGGGATATTGATACCCAACGAACAGGCAAAGTCCGAACAAGCTTCTACCGCTTTGTACAAACGGGCATCTTCACCCGGGTTTTTACAAGGCCACATCCAGTTGGCACTCAGCGAAACGCTGTCCAAACCATCAGTCAGCGGTGCCCAAACAATGTTTGTTAATGCTTCAGCAATAGCCATTACCGATCCTGCTTCAGAATCAGCCATTGCCACCAGCGGCGCATGTCCGATAGAAGTGGTAATACCGGTAGTTCCGCGGAAATCAAGCGCAACCACACCCAGGTCGTTCAATGGCAACTGAATTTCTCCGGCACATTGCTGACGGGCAATTTTACCTGTTACCGAGCGGTCAACTTTATTCGTTAACCAGTCTTTACAAGCCACTGATTCAACCTGTAATACGTTTTCGATATAGCTTTGCAGTTTTTCTTCCGAAATTTCAGGAGCTGCATAATGTTCTTCAATCGTATTGTCGGTAATCACCATACGTGGTGGTTTTCCGAACATATCTTCCAGTTTCAGGTTGATTGGCGTTTGACCATCAGCCTGTTCAAATACAAAATCCATTTTTCCGGTAGTTTCACCCACCACATAAAACGGAGCGCGTTCACGCTCTGCAATGGCTCGTACTTTTTCTACTTCTTTTTCAGAAATAACAAAGCCCATACGTTCCTGACTCTCATTTCCTACAATTTCTTTGGCACTCAAGGTTGGGTCGCCAACAGGAAGAGCCGACATATCAATTTTACCACCGGTAGTTTCCACCAGTTCCGATAAACAGTTTAAGTGGCCACCAGCACCGTGGTCGTGAATAGAAACAATAGGGTTTGTGTCGGCTTCAGCCAATGTGCGAATTACGTTCGAAACACGTTTTTGCATTTCGGGGTTAGCACGTTGAACGGCATTCAATTCAATCGAATTGTCGTACTCGCCTGTTTGTACCGACGATACAGCAGCTCCACCCATACCAATGCGGTAGTTGTCGCCACCCATTACCACTACTTTTTCACCAGCGGCAACTTCGCCTTTCAAAGCGTCGCGCATAGTTCCGAAACCTACACCACCGGCAAGCATGATTACTTTGTCGTAACCAAATTTCTTGTCGTTTTCCTGATGTTCGAAAGTTAATAATGAACCGCAAATTAATGGTTGTCCGAATTTGTTACCAAAATCAGAAGCTCCGTTCGAAGCTTTGATCAGAATTTGTTCCGGCGTTTGGTACAACCATTTACGAGGAGCGATATTGTTTTCCCAGCTGCGACCTTTCTCGTTGCGGGCGTACGAAGTCATATAAACAGCTGTTCCTGCTATTGGTAAGCTGGCTTTTCCACCACCGAGACGGTCGCGAATTTCGCCACCGGTACCGGTTGCAGCGCCGTTGAATGGCTCTACGGTTGTTGGGAAGTTATGTGTTTCCGCTTTCAGCGAAATTACCGAATCAATCTCCTTTGTTTGGAAAAAGTCAGGTTTATCGCCACTGGCAGGTGCAAATTGTTCAATTTTCGGGCCGGCATTGAAAGCCACATTGTCTTTGTAAGCCGAAACTAATTTATTCGGATTTTCTTCCGAAGTTTTGCGAATGAGTTTAAACAGCGTCAGTTCTTTTTCTTCGCCATCAATCACATATTGACCGTTGAAGATTTTGTGACGGCAATGCTCCGAATTTACCTGCGAGAAACCAAAAACCTCACTATCAGTTAGTTTTCGACCAACTTTTTTACTTACATTATTCAGATATTCAATTTCATCTTCACTAAGCGCCAAACCTTCCTGAGCGTTGTAAGCAGCAATATCGTCGATATATAAAATCGGTTCCGGCTGTTTGTTGATCGTAAAAATATCCTGATTCAGACCCGAATAAATGCGTTCAAGCATGGGGTCGTATTCCAAACCACCCTGAGCAGATGGCGTGTGTGGCATCAAACGGAACTCCTCTATACGAAGAATGCCGCTGATACCCATATTCTGAGTGATTTCAACGGCATTTGTACTCCAGGGAGTTATCATTTCGCGGCGCGGACCGACGAAGTTACCTTCGATTGTTGTCAGATTCGTCAGTTTTGCTTCGCTGAACAGCCATTCTAATTTACTAACATCTTCGTTCGACAAGTTGCTTTTGCTTTGAACCACAAAAACATGTTGGGCGGGAGTTTGGAAAAATTGAATCATTTTGTTTTGTATAAGAAAATAGAAATTGAAAATTAAGAAAATGACTGATATTCAATTTCTTAATTTAAAATAGTTCTATTTGTGGATTTGCATGCAAAGATAGTTTTTTTAT
>JAYRXP010000132.1:0-2375 GCA_041917395.1 Paludibacter sp. | reverse complement strand
TTTCATAAATATAAACTATTGTGTAACTTTGTATATCGAAATTCGATATTTATTAGTTAGAAAACATAAAAATCGGTGATTCGTGGCTTGTGTATTTAATTGAAATAATGTGTTATATTAAAAAATTTAGAAAATGAAGAAATTTGTATTGGCGCTGCTGGTTGTTGTCAGCACTTTTGCCGCCAGAGCCGACGAGGGTATGTGGATGTTGCCCCTGATTGAGAAACTAAACATTCAGAAAATAAATGGTATGGGCTGTACGCTTACTGCCGACGAAATTTACAGCGACAAAAACGTAAGTCTGAAAGATGCTGTTATTGTGTTTGGCAATGGTTGTACGGGGGTAGTGGTTTCGAATCAGGGTTTGGTGTTTACAAACCACCACTGTGGATTCGGGGCTATTCAGCAACACAGCACCGTTGAGCACAATTACCTGAAAAACGGATTTACTGCCGAAAAACAGGAAGACGAAATTCCAACTCCGGGACTGACGGTGAAGTTTCTGGTAAGTATTACCGATGTTACCGAACGGGTATTGTCGCAACTCAGCGACGAACTGACCGGCAACAAACGTACGGCAAAACAGGACTCCATTCTTGGTGAAATAAAAAAGGAATTTTCGAAAGACAACAACTACAAGGTAAGCACCAAATCGTTTTATTCGGACAACGAATTTTACGTTTTTGTTTACGAAGAGTTTACCGACGTAAGGTTTGCCTACGCTCCTCCTTCGTCAATTGGTAAGTTTGGTGGCGATACCGACAACTGGATGTGGCCACGTCACACAGGCGATTTTTCGGTTTTCCGCGTGTATAGCGACAAAAACGGTAAACCGGCCGAATACTCCAAAGATAATATTCCCTACACACCCAAACGGTTTGCAGCTATTTCGAACAAAGGTTACAACGAAGGCGACTACAGCATGATTATGGGAAATCCGGGAACTACCACACGCTATCTTTCGTCGTGGGGCGTGGAAAACCGCATGCGCAACGCCAATCAGGCGCGTATCGACGTGCGCGGTGCCAAGCAGGATGTGTGGAAAAGCTTTATGCGTAGCAATGAGGCGATAAACATTGCTTATGCCAGCAAATTTGCACGCAGCTCCAACTACTGGAAGAACAGCATTGGCATGAACAAGGCCATCGCAAAACTAAACATTGTGGAACGCAAGCAAGCCGAGGAAAAAGCGTTCGAAGCGTGGGTTGCAGCTTCGGATACACGCCGTGCAAAATACGGTAAGGTGTTGAGCAATCTGGAAGCCGGATACCGCAAAATAAGCACTTACAGCCTTGCGCTGAACTACATGCGCGAGTCGCTTATGGGTGGAACGGAAATGCCGCGCATCGCTTCGAGATTAGTGAAACTCACCGAAACAAAATTCGACAAGGATACAGTAATTAAAAAAGCAGAGGAAATGTATAAGGATTATTATCCGGAAGTGGACGAAGCAACCTTTGCTGTTATGATCGACGAATACCGTAAAGCCGTACCGGCCGAGAATCTTCCGGCATTTTACAAAATTATCGACAAAAAATTTAAAGGCAGTTCGGTGAAATATGCGAAATATATTTATTCGGAATCGGTTTTTACAAATATTGAGAAATTCAAAAAAGCCCTGAATAAAAAATCGGTGAACCTGCTCAACGATCCGGCCATGCTCTACTGGCGCGAAATTACAGTGCTTTCGGGTAGCTTACAAAAAGGCGATTACGAAAATGCGGTAGAACAGATTGAAGATGCCGAACGCATGTATGAGGCAGGTCTTAAAGAGATTGCACTCGAAAAAGGAACCGCCCGTTATCCCGATGCCAACTCCACCATGCGCCTTACCTACGGCAAAATAGGTGGCTACAAACCTGCCGATGCGGTTAGTTATAAATATTACAGCACCACAAAGGGAATTCTGGAAAAAGAAATTCCGGGTGATTACGAATTTGATGTTCCTCAGAAGTTAAAATCGGCGATTACCACCAATAATTACGGAGCGTATATCGATACCAAAACCGGCGAAATGCACGTTGCGTTTTTGAGCAACAACGACATTACAGGTGGTAACTCGGGCAGTCCTATATTCAATGCTAAAGGCGAACTTATCGGTCTGGCATTCGATGGTAACTGGGAAGCCATGAGTGGCGATCTGGTTTTCGAACCCGACCTGCAACGCACCATTAATGTGGATATCCGTTACGTGTTATTCGTCATGGACAAAGTGGGTGGCGCGCAACGACTCATAAACGAACTGACCATTAAATAACAGATTCCAGCCTGTAAACCGGTACAAACAGGCCGGTTTACAGGCGATTTTTGAAATTAAAAAAAAAGTGCTTACGTTGTAGTAAAATATCAGATATAAAAACAGGAAATTGATATAA
>JAYRXP010000131.1:0-5687 GCA_041917395.1 Paludibacter sp. | reverse complement strand
CATATGTAGGTGGTTCTTTATTCGGGTTTACATTAGGACTTGGACTCACAAATTTAGATGACGTAGATTATTCGTGGGGTATTACATTGGGTGCAACAGCTGGTATTGTTGGTTTAGGTGTTCTTTTGAATACTTCAAGTAAAACACACCGTAGAAAAGCAATTGAAATATATAATTCAACCCTTAGGAACACACGAAATTTAGAAAAAGCTTATTTGAAAATTGGATTTACTCGTTCGGGTGTTGGTTTGACATATTGCTTTTAGCAACTATAAGACAATGTAAATTATGAATTTGAGATTGCCATAAAGTATTGATACATTCTTCTCCCTCTTCGTAGCGTGAAATCACGCGTTGGGCCGGGCGTAGTGAAGACACTACGATTAGCGTCCAGTGCGAGGTTTTTTACGTTACGGAGAGCAGGGGGTGGTGTAGTGCGGAATGTTTGGAGCGACGGGTGCGGAAGTATTATGAATAGGATTGGACGCAATTTATCCCGCTGCAGGCGGGAGCCCATTCATACAGGAATGAAAAAACAAAATGGGCTTTAGCCTAACAATTATAAAATGTATATTTTTGGCTAAAGCCTTTTCAGGGTGTTGAATTATCCTTATCCTCCAGCTTCCGATATATCGGAATAAATGGCGCAGGAGGCAATTCATTGGGAGAAAAGCCAGGAAAAGAAATTGATTTAATAAAGAAATCCAAAAATTGGTTATTATGAATAAGTTTATAAAAATACTTGCATTATTGATTTTTCCATTGTTACAATGTTGTAAAGAAGGGGCTGAAATTATCACCTATCCCATAATCTTTTCAAATTCAACTATAACCGACAAATCTATTAAGGTGTTTACAGTAAATGGAGAAATAACCGACACTGCAACAATAAACTATCTTATGAAAAAATACAGTTTTTTTTTCAGAGATATAAATAATTCAAATTTAAAAGGAAATATTATTGCAACTTATTTAAGTCCTGAAAATGTTGAATATCACAATTTATATTCTGAAAACACCGACACATTGACTGTTTTAAATGATAATAGTCTGATTTGTTGGGAAGAGAAAGATACTGTATCCAATCCAATCGGGATTTTTTTTGATGTCTATTTTTTTTATACAATATACAAATACAAGCCAAGATATTATGAGGAATTCAGAGTGCCCTATTCCACTGGATATTCTAAAGCTGCTAAATATAAAAAATGTTATTTTGTAAAAACAGATGGCGAAAACCTGATTTTACCCATGATGGACTTTCTCTATATACAAGATATTATGTATACTTACAATCTTGAAATTAATAATGAATTCTGTAAAGACTCTGTCTCTGTTTTAGGAACTAATGATACAATTGTAGTCTGTGAATATGCTTTGAAACTGAAAAAACACTAATCAAATAATTAATAAATTGACTTTTAGTAAAAATGAAAAAATTCAACTGTTTATACTACTTTATTGTAGTTGTATTATTGCTTTCCTGTAAAGATGAAAGTCCTGTAGAGCAGCTTTCTCCACTTGTTGTTAGCGACACAGTGTTAACTTTAAGTCCGGCTAAACCTTATGCTGAGATTGTAATTACAAAAGGTGCCGGGGATTATAAGGTCTCAGTTTCCGACGAGATCGTTGCTCAATATGTTTTGCTCGAAAATAAACTATACATTACGGGTTATAAAATTGGTAATTCTATTGTTATATTGAGAGATAAGGACAACAATCAGGTTAAGATTAAGGTGACTATTAATGAATTGATTCCCAGAGTTTATCCCATGTCTAATTTAGTGTACATTAAAGTCGGAGACAGTAAATTCATAAAAAATACGGATCCAAATCCTCTTTATTTTCTTAAAGATACCGGTTCGCTGATTCAGGCAGGAGGAACAGCAAATAATGTACAGATAACCGCAAAAAAGAAAGGAAATGCTTATTTGTATTATCTCAAAGAATATTGGCCTACAACAGAATACAACATTCAGGCTATTGACCACTACTTGTTCACCGTTTCGCCGGCGACCAATACGCTCAGACTTGCTGTCGGGGCTGAATCAGAATATTATATTTTATCGGGTTGTGGCGAATACTCGTTAACTAATTCGAATATAATATCAGCCGAATTAGTAGCCTGGCCTGTTGAACCCACTCTTAGTCATAGTAACCCACGAATAGTGAGAATTAAGGGACTTCAAAAAGGAACTTCTGAACTTAAAATAACAAATGTGGAAACGTCTGAAGTGAAAACAGTGAATGTTACTGTCAGCTAAAAAACACTCAAAATAAATCTATCGCTCTTCGTAGTGTGAAGTCTCGCACTGGGTCGGACTTAGGCCGGAGCGCCCGGTGCGATGTTTTTTAGGCTATCACCATGTAAGTTGTTCTTAATTTAATAATAATTTAAAGTTGTTTACGAATGATCTGATATTCCACTTTGACAAGACAAATAATTACAATTTTCTATCAGGAGAATTAATTGAAAAAGTAAATTTGAACAAAAAATTTAAGATGAATCACAATAGTGTGATAACAGAGTTTTTTAAATGTTTCAGATCGGGATAAATACTTTTTGGTAGACAGAGACGAAATAGAAAAAAGTTGTTTCGATATCGAATTTGGATATTCTGACTTAAACGCAAGTACAAGCAACACCTCTGAACATTTCACAAAAGCATGGAAAATCAAACTAAGCAACAGAGACTATCCGTATGCATATATAAACGACATGAATTCAGATGTTATTAGTTATGACAATGGTATTCGATATTATTAGAAATGTCAGCTGCTAACACCCCCTCGCTCGCCGTACATTGAGCAAAACACAATAGCTGTGTGAAGGTAACTTCAGGATAAATATTTATCTTTGTACCCGAAAAAATGAAAGTTTATGCAAAAGGTGAAATTGTACGGTGCAATTAGTTTGGCGATGTTGTTTTGGTCGTTTTCGTTTATCTGGACACGTCAGGCTATACAGTCTTTTCAGCCGGTGACTCTCGTAACTTTACGACTTTTGATAGCCAGCATTTTACTGTTTTTGGTGTCAAGAATAGCAGGTCGGTTTCAGCTTATGCGTCGCGAAGATGTGAAGTGGTTCTTTTTGCTCGCTTTTTTTGAGCCTTTTATGTATTACATTGGCGAAACTTACGGACTTACAATGGTCGAATCTACTTTAGCTTCGGTTATTATTTCCACCATTCCGCTTTTTGCACCTGTGCTGGCTTATTTTCTGTTGAAGGAAAAAATATCCTTTGCTAATATTGCCGGAATTCTGGTGTCGCTTTCGGGTGTTTTTCTGGTTATTTACGAACCTAAAGGTGGCTTTGCAGCCAATCCCTGGGGGATTGTTCTGATGTTTTTAGCTGTTTTTTCGGCTATTTGTTATACGACAACACTGCGCAAAATTTCCACACATTATTCCACTATTAATGTAATCTTTTATCAAAGCCTTTTGGGCTTGTTCTATTTTATACCCACTTTTTTTATTACTGACTTTTCTACTTTTTCGGTTACCCGAATAACAACGGATGGATTGTTTGCGCTGATTATGCTGGCTGTGTTTGCTTCGGTCATTGCCTTTGTGTTGTTTGCAGGTGTTGTTCGTAAAATAGGTGTAGCGCGTACCAATGTTTTTGTCAATCTGATACCCGTTTTTACAGCTGTGTTGGCGTGGTGGCTGCTCGATGAGCAGTTGAATGGTTTAAAAATGACGGGCATTGCCATAACAGTTGTTGGTTTGTTTGTTAGTCAGATGGGAAAATTCAGATTTAAATTTAAGCTGATAAGAGGACCGGAATATTAATTCTTTGAGTTCTGATCTTTTGATTAAAAGAGGAATGCGATCATTGTTTTTGCATTTCGGAAATCCTTTTTATATTTGCAAATAGTTCTTTATAACTTTAATCCTTGTTTTTTTATGATCAACTTATTTATATCAATTACTTCGAACGCCTTATGGGGGCAGCTTTTTGGTGATTCAGCCACGCTTAACAATTTGGCAACAAACTGGCTGAATATTTTTTTTGTAACTACTTTATTGTGTTTTGTTGTAGGTGAACTGACCAATAATTTAAGTCAGGTAGATAAAGTGTGGAGCATTATGCCTGCCATTTACGGACTTGTTACCCTCTCGGCATATCCTTCTTCTCCACGTATTTGGTTAATGACCGCTCTTGTTATCTTTTGGGGGATACGGTTGAGTTATAATTTTTACCGCAAGGGTGGTTATCACATTATACCGTGGAAGGGTGAAGAAGATTACCGATGGGGCATATTGCGCGAAAAGCCGGTACTCAGAGCACGTTGGCGAATGATGTTGTTTAATCTGTTATTTATTTCGTTTTATCAGCAATTGCTGATTATGTTGTTTTCGTCGCCACTGCTGCTTGCGGCCAAATATGCGTCCACACCACTTCAGCTGACTGATTATCTGGCTGCAGGAGCTATGTTTGCATTTGTACTTATCGAAACAATAGCCGATAATCAACTCTATAGTTTCCATTTGCAGAAAAAACAAAAGGTAGCACGCGATGGTCGGTTTGCTACTTCGCTCGTAAACGGATTTATGACGGATGGGCTTTGGAAATACGTTCGGCATCCAAACTTTGCAGCCGAGCAGGCTATCTGGATTTCATTTTACTTCTTTAGTGTTTCGGCTTCGGGACTATGGCTGAACTGGTCGGTAAGCGGACCGGTGTTGTTGGTTTTGTTGTTTTTAGGAAGCTCCGGTTTTACCGAGAGCATCAGCAGTGATAAATATCCGGCTTATAGCGAATATAAAAAACGGGTTCCGAGATTTATTCCTGTAAAGGTAAAAAAACAAAATTAAATTCCGGATTGTAAATTTATGAAATCCAATCTTTTTTTTAGTCTCTATCAGTGGTTGATAGCTTTTCCTGTTCTGTTGTTTCTCACGATTATCACTGCAGTTGCCACTACAATATTGTCGCCATTATTGCCAAATTCTCAATTGTCGTATTTTCCGGCACGCTGGTGGGGTCGGGCGTTTTGCTATCTGCTGTTTATAAAGGTCAAAATTAAAGGGTTGGAGTTGATCGATCCTCAAAAGTCGTACGTAATTGCTTGTAATCATCAAAGTATGTACGATATTTTTGTGGTTTATGGTTGGTTTCCCATGTTTTTTAAGTGGATAATGAAGGCAGAGCTTCGTCGGATTCCACTGGTGGGTAAAGCCTGCGAAGCCGCCGGACATATTTTTATTGACCGTTCACACCCAATGGCAGCTCAACGCAGCATAGAACGTGCTGAATCGCAACTTCGTAATGGTGTTTCGGTTGTAATCTTCCCCGAAGGTACGCGAACACACGATGGGGCTGTCGGAAAGTTTAAAAAAGGTGCATTTCGAATTGCAGCCGATTTAAAACTGCCGGTAGTGCCGGTTACTTTAAAAGGTTGTTTCGAGCGTTTACCGCGCAATACTTTTAATGTTACGCCCGGATTAATTGAAGTTTATGTTCATGAACCTGTTGATATTGAACCTTATTGGCCCGATAATGTGGCCGATATGATGGACCTGACGAGGAAAATTATAATCAGTAAATTATAAAAAATAAGCCGGTGTGATTAATTCGTAAACTTTTTAGGGGCTGATTTGTTTATAATATAATTTTTTGCGAAGAATAAGTTTGAAAGTGAAAGTAAAATAATCAAAAAAATAACATTCCGTTTTGTTTGTT
>JAYRXP010000130.1:0-9813 GCA_041917395.1 Paludibacter sp. | reverse complement strand
CGGCCATTAATCTGGCAGCCTCACTTGCAACTTTAGGCAAGAAAGTACTTTTGGTTGACGCAGACCCTCAGGCAAATGCCTCTTCAGGTTTGGGAATTGACATTCGCACACTCGAATTTACGATTTACGAATGTTTGATAGATGGTGTTCCATCGGCACAGGCAATTCATCCAACCGCTGTTGATAATCTTTTTGTACTTCCATCGCACATCGACCTCGTGGGTGCCGAAATTGAGATGTTAAATATGGATGCACGGGAACACGTAATGAATAAATTATTAAGTCCGTTGAAGCCTCTGTACGATTATATTTTAATCGATTGCTCACCATCGCTCGGACTTATAACAGTCAATGCTTTAACGGCTTCCGATTCGGTAATAATTCCGGTTCAGTGCGAATATTTTGCGCTCGAAGGAATTAGTAAACTGCTGAATACCATAAAAATAATAAAAAGCAAACTAAATCCGCTTTTGGAAATCGAGGGATTTTTGCTTACAATGTACGACAACCGTTTGCGTCTGGCTAATCAGGTTTACAACGAAGTTAAAAAACATTTTCAGGGTATGGTTTTCGAAACAGCTATCACCCGAAATGTCCGTCTGAGTGAAGCCCCGAGCCACGGCAAACCTGTTTTACTCTACGATGCTGAATCAAAAGGCTCTACCAATTATCTTGATTTAGCCAAAGAGGTAATCAGCAGAACAAGGTAGTATTTGCAATTGCCTCTCATCAGGCAAAAAGGCAAAACCAACTGAAATTTAAAACTGAAGAACAAGGAATTCAACTGAATATGGCAAAAAATATTACCGGACTTGGACGTGGACTTGGTGCACTTATTGATACCGAAACAATAAGTACAGGTGGTTCGTCGTCGATAAGCGAAGTAGATATAAATTTGATAGCTCCGAACCCCAACCAGCCACGTGTACATTTCGACGAAGATGCGCTGACTGAACTGGCAACATCCATACGCGAACTGGGAGTAATTTCACCTATCACATTACGCAAAAACGATGATGGAACGTATTTGATTATTGCGGGCGAACGCCGTTACCGTGCTTCAAAATCAATTGGATTACGCACCATCCCGGCTTACGTTAAAACTGCTGCCGACGAACAGGTAATGGAGATGGCTCTCATCGAAAATATTCAGCGCGAAGACCTGAATGCCATCGAAATTGCGCTTACTTTTTACAGACTGATGGAAGAATACAACCTCACACAGGAACGTCTGAGTGAACGTGTTGGAAAAAAACGCACAACGATTGCCAACTATCTGCGTCTGCTGCGCTTACCAGCTGAGATACAAATGGGTATCAAAGATAAAAAAATTGATATGGGACATGCCCGTGCCATACTGGGCCTGAGCGATCCTGCATCCCAACTCAACATGTACGAACAAATTCTCAATGGCAATTTATCAGTTCGTAAAGTAGAAGAATTAGTTCGCGATTTTGGGCAAACGGGAACCGTTGAGCCCAAAAAGAAAACTGAGAATCCGGTCGTAAAATTGCCGGAATACGATGAAATAAAACTGCGTTTGAGCGATTTATTTGGCACCAAAGTACAGTTTAGCTGCACAGCTGATGGCAAAGGAAAAATCAGCATTCCTTTTTCAAGCGACGAAGAATTGGCTAAAGTACTCGAAATGTTTGACAAAATTTAACTGGCGCATTTGAAACCGTTCTTATACATAGCATTCCTGTTTTTGTTTGTTGGTGCCGTTCAGGCTTCGGAGAACAATGCGGATAGTCTGGTCTTAAAACCCGACTCGTCGTTAAAGCCGGTTGCAAATGTTGAAGTTCAAAAAAAAACAAAAGCAGGTAAAGACACTACCCAAACATCAAAATTTAAACCGGATCCGGTTCGTGTTGTATGGATGGGGGCTATTATTCCCGGATTCGGTCAGATTATGAACCGACGTTACTGGAAATTACCGATTGTCTATGCCGGATTTGCAGGTTGTGGTTATGCAATAAGTTTCAATGCCACACGTTATCAAAAATACAAACTGGCATACAAGGACATAACGGACACAAACGAAAGCACAGACAGTTATATGGATTTATTGCCGGCAGGTTATACCATAAGCAACTATCCGGGTGGAAAATCGGGGCTCGAAGGTAACCTCAAATCGTTTTACGAACAATACCGGCGAAACAGGGATTTGAGTATTATACTTTCGATCGGATACTATGCGATTACGTTGGTTGAAGCCTATGTCGATGCGCAGCTTTTTGATTTTGATATAAGCACAGATTTGTCGATGCATATCAGGCCGGCAATCATGCAAAACGCTTATGGTAAAACAAACTCAGCCGGTTTCCAGCTGAGTTTAAACCTTAAATGATGATATCTTGTGTTGTTGATGAATACTAGTTTTAATCGGAGAAATAAATTTTTAATGAATTACGTACTGAAGAGCATACTGATTTTTTTGATAGCCATACCGGCAGGTTTGTTAGCACAATTAAACGTACCCAACAGCAATTTGCCTGGTGAAGATGGAAAAGACACCTCCATAGCAATACCGAACGAATTCTATAATACGCTTGATAATTTGCTTCATTCGTGGATTGTACAACGTTCTGAAAAATCAAATTGTCGTTCTTCTGAAATACCCGTAAACATCTCCGATTCGATTTACAAGCTAAGGTTATCCAAAATGCCCTGCCTGATGGAGATGCCTTTCAACAACACGGTGCGTTCGTTTATCGAGCTGTATACGGTACGCAAACGTCAGCAAATGGAGTACATGCTCGGCATGAGCGATTACTACTTCCCCATTTTCGAACAGGTTTTGGGTCAGAACAACCTGCCAATTGAGCTAAAGAATCTGCCGATCATTGAATCGGCGCTGAATGCCACAGCCATGTCGAGAGTCGGCGCTGCCGGATTGTGGCAATTTATGATTCCCACAGGTCGTATGTATGGTTTGGAAATAAACAGCCTCATTGACGAGCGGCTCGACCCTATAAAATCTACTTATGCAGCTGCCCGCTTTTTAAAGGATTTATTTTCGATGTACGGCGACTGGCATTTGGTAATTGCAGCCTACAACTGCGGTCCGGGCAATGTAAATAAAGCCATACGTCGTTCGGGCGGAAAACGTGATTATTGGGAAATTTATCCTTATCTGCCGGCCGAGACACGCGGATATGTACCCATCTTTATTGCCGCAAATTATTCCATGCATTATGCTGCCAGCCACAATATTTGCAAGGCAAAAGTAAAAATGCCGGTTGTTACCGATACGATTGTTGTAAACGAAAAAGTTCATTTCGAACAAATCAGCAGTGTATTGAATATCCCTGTGGAGCAAATAAGACTGCTTAATCCGCAATACCGCAAAGACATTATTCCCGGAAATATCAAGCCTTATGCCTTGTGTTTGCCTTTAAATTATGCCAATGGTTTTATCGACAAATACAAAGAAATTGTAAGCTACAAAGCAGATACACTGATAAACAACCGACGCGAAGAAACAGAAATTCTCTTAGCACAAAAACAGCCGTTGGTAAGTTCACCGGTAGGTAGTCGCACAACCTATCATACAGTTAAAAAAGGGCAAACACTCAGCTATATTGCGGCCAAACACGGAGTTTCACTCACAAAACTCAAAAAATGGAATAAACTGCGGAGCAGCAATATAAAACCGGGACAGAGACTGAAAATTGTAAAATAATTTTTACGACGACATGGAAAAACTCTACTATTCAATCTCCGAAGTGGCTGAGATGTTTAACATAAATCAATCGAATCTTCGCTTTTGGGAAAAAGAATTTAAACAGTTAAAACCCAAGCGCAACAAGGGCAATACCCGTTTTTACACCAACGAGGACATCCAAACTATAAAAAACATCATCTTTCTGGTTGAAGAAAAAAAACTCACCCTCGATGGAGCCAAACTTCAGTTGAGTCAAAAAAAAGAGACTATTGAAAAACAACAGGAGCTTGTTGAGCGTTTGAAAAACATAAAATCCGAACTATCCGGTATCTTAAAAGAAATTGATTAAAAACAGAAAACACATGAAAAAGAAAAGCGCTATCATACTACTCTTTATTGCAACAGTTGCATTTTCCTTTGCTCAAAAACAACCTAAAAATGTTGTATTCATTATTGGTGATGGCATGGGATTAGCCCACATTTACGCCGGAATGGTTGCTAATGGCAATCAACTCCAGTTAGAACGATTTAAAAGTGTAGGGTTTTCAAAAACTTATTCTGCCAATAATTTCACGACCGACTCGGGCGCTGGAGGTACAGCCTTGTCGTGTGGAGTAAAAACAAATAACGGAATGATTGGAATGGGGCCCGATTCAATTGCAGCAGTTTCAATACTCGAAGTTGCAGAAAAAAACGGACTTTCCACCGGCATGGTTACAGCTTGTGACATTACTCACGCCACTCCGGCCTCGTTTATTGCACATCAGGTAAGTCGAAAAATGGGCGAAGAAATTGCAGCCGATTTTCTGAAAACCGATATTGATGTATTTATCGGAGGTGGACGAAAAAATTTCGAAAACAGAGATGACAACCGTAATCTGACAAACGAACTGAAATCCAAAGGTTACAATATTGCATATACACTGGAAGAGGCAAAAAAAATAAAATCGGGCAAATTAGCCGGAATGTTGTACGAAGGACATAACCCGCCAATGCCTGAACGTGGCGATATGCTTCCCGAAGCCTCGCTCGCAGCCATCGACATTCTGGATAATAACAAAAAGGGATTCTTCATGATGATTGAAGGTTCGCAGATTGACTGGGCTGCACATGATAATAATGCAGCTCAAATCACCAAAGAAGTACTGGATCTCGACAAAACTATAGGTAAAGTGCTGGATTTTGCAGAAAAAAACAAAAACACGCTGGTCATCGTCACTGCCGACCACGAAACCGGTGGCCTTACAATGCCTAAAGGAAATATCGCGAAAAAAGAATTTTCGGCGTCATTCAGCACCAAAGATCATTCAGGAGTGTTGGTTCCTGTCTTTGCATTTGGCCCGGGAGCCGAAAACTTTACGGGTTTTATGGAAAACACATCCTTTAAAAACAAACTGATTAAATTGCTGAAACTTAAAAACTAAACGTATTTTTCCAGACAATTCTTTGCTCTTTGTTCTTTGCTCTTTATTCTAAAACCACATGAATCAAATCGAATATGAACAACATATAGTTCAGCGTATGTTGCTCATATATTGCAAACGCAACCACAACAGCAAAAACTCACTCTGCGAAACCTGCGTTGAGCTGAAAAACTATGCATTCTTGCGGCTCGAAAAATGCAAATTCGGGAATCAAAAACCAGCCTGCAAAGCCTGTCCTGTACATTGTTACAAACCCGAAATGCGTGAAAAGATTCGCGAAGTCATGCGGTTTTCGGGTCCAAGAATGGCCTGGTATTATCCTGTCGATTCAATAAAACACTTATTTCATCAACGCAAAAAAGGCTGACTATAATAGTTCGTATTCAAAATTTGCGTAAGACGTAGTTTTTTTTTATTTTTGCTAAAAAATTAAATCCCACAACAAATACAGACTCACATGGCAGCATTTAAACGCATATTACTGAAACTAAGCGGAGAGTCGCTCATGGGCGAAAAGCAATACGGAATAGACGAAAACCGGTTGGGAGAATATGCTCAACAAATAGCCGAAATAGCACAAATGGGAGTTCAGGTGGGCATTGTTATTGGCGGAGGAAATATATTCCGGGGGCTGAGTGGAACTTCAAAAGGTTTCGACCGCGTGCAGGGCGATCAAATGGGAATGCTTGCAACCGTAATTAATAGTCTGGCTTTAAATTCAGCACTGCAGGCAAATGGTGTAAAATCGCGTGTGCTCACAGCTATACGAATGGAGCCAATCGGCGAATTTTATTCAAAACAAAAGGCCGTTCAAAGTCTTGAAAATGGTGAAGTTGTGATTCTATCAGCCGGAACAGGCAATCCATTTTTCACAACCGACACAGGTTCATCATTGCGAGCTATCGAAATTGAAGCCGATGTAATGTTGAAAGGCACACGTGTAGACGGGATTTACACTGCCGATCCGGAAAAAGATAAAACTGCCACAAAATTCGACGAAATAACCTACGACGAAATTTACAACCGCAACCTGAAAGTGATGGATTTAACTGCCACCACCATGTGCAAGGAAAACAATATGCCGATATACGTTTTTGATATGGATACTCCCGGAAATCTGAAAAAGGTAATGTCAGGCGAAAAAATCGGAACATTGGTTAGAAACTAATGTAATCATGCTAAAACACAGAAATTATAAAGTCTGAATAATAATCAACAACTTATTTTCTCAGTTTCTTATCTTCTCAATTTCTAAATACAAAACAAATAAATAATATGCAAGACGTAAAACCTATCATGACAGAAGCTGAAGAAAGCATGGAAGCTACATTGCTTTTTTTAGATGAATCGTTAGCGCACATACGTGCCGGAAAAGCAAATATACGAATTCTCGATGGCGTTAAAGTGGAATATTATGGTTCGCATGTACCCATTTCGAATGTTGCAACCGTAACTACGCCCGATGCTAAAACAATTTCGATACAACCGTGGGAAAAAGGCCTGATAGGCATTATTGAAAAAGCCATTCTGAATTCGGATGTTGGTATCACTCCTATGAACAACGGAGAAGTAATCCGGTTGGGAATTCCACCACTGACAGAGGAACGTCGTAAACAATTAGCCAAACAAGCGCGCCACGAAGGTGAAGAAGCCAAGATTTCGGTGCGCAACGCGCGTCGCGAAGCCATTGATCACCTGAAAAAAATGGTAAAAGACGGATTACCCGAAGACATGGAAAAAGATGCAGAAGCGTCAGTTCAAAAAATCCATGACAAGTATATCAAAAAAATTGACGATATGCTGGCTGCCAAAGAAAAAGAAATTATGACCGTGTAAACATTTTGTTCTCAGCCACTAAAATAGCAGTCATTTCGCAACTACCGGAATGACTGTATTTTTTTAACCATAATGAAGCAAATATTTTTAATTACACTTCTTACTGTTGCTTTTTCCTCAGCCCTGTTTCCAGCGGTCGACAACGATTCCATCGTTACTAAAAAAAGCCTTTTTATCATACCTCATGCCGCCTACCAACAGGAAACAAGCTGGTCGGGAGGTATTGCATTCGGCTACTACTTTAAGAGCAAAGATATTAGTCGGATAAGTTCTGTATCCGGAAGTGCCGTTTACACGCTCTTACAACAATTCATGCTTAATATTTCTCCGAAATTGTACTTTTCGGACAAAAAGTATTTCCTGTATGCAAATTTAAATCTACGGAATTTCCCCGACTACTATTATGGTATTGGTAATAAATTTCAAAATCTGAAAACAGGCTACATTTCACGTAATTTTAATGTAACTTTGCAACCTCAATATCTTGTTTCAAAGGAACTTCATATAGGGTTGTCGCTTTCGTACAAAACCGAAAACCTACAGACTGACTCAGGAGAAGTATTTTTGGAACAAAATATTTATTCACGCTACGGAAACGCAGGCTGGAAGCCTTTCAGGCAGTTCACCGCCGGATTTGTGGCAGCTTACGATAGCCGGGACAATCAGTTTTACCCCGAAAAGGGACTGTTTGCAAAGGCTGTGGCAGGAGTTTCACCCTTATGGTTGGGGAATACATACAGGTTGGCCGAATTTAATCTGGACGTACGAAAGTTTCAGCCATTGTTTTCCGGACATGGTTTAGCACTTCAGGGTTATGTATCAGGAATCTTTGGACGCAATGGAATTCCGTTTCAACTGCTACCTACGCCGGGTGGGCGTGATTTGCTCAGGGGATTCCGACAGGGAATGTACCGCGAGAATTTGTTATTTCTGGTTCAGAGCGAATACAGATTGCCTGTTTATAAAAGGCTTAAAGCAGCATTTTTTTGCTCTGCCGGTGATGTTGTGAATACGGATAACTTTATGGTTGATAAATTAAAATTTGCCTATGGTACCGGCCTTCGCTATCGACTCAATGATGCCCGCGTGCATCTCAGATTCGATATTGCGAAAAACAATTATGGTGAAAAATTACAGTTTTATATTACAGCAACAGAAGCTTTTTGATGTGGTGATGTGATGATGTGATGATGTACTAATTAACAGATGAACTAATCAACTATTTTCATATTTTCTCAATTTCTTATTTTCTTATTTCTCAATTTCACAGGACTGAATGAAAGGATTAGTAGTAAAAAACACAGGAAGCTGGTATCAGGTGATTGCCGACGACGCGACACTGACTGACTGCAAAATAAAGGGGAATCTTCGTTTAAAAGACATTCGGAGCACCAATCCTATTGCCGTGGGCGATTTCGTTGAATATGGAAAAAATGCCGACGGCACAGGAGTCATTAGCGAAATTTACGACCGACGAAACTACATTGTACGCAAATCGTCGAACCTTTCAAAACAATCACACATTCTGGCTGCCAATCTTGATTTGGTTCTTTTAGTGGCAACAGTCAACTACCCTGTAACATCACTGGTTTTTATCGATCGGTTTTTAGCATCGGCCGAAGCTTACAGAGTGCCTGCTGCCATTGTTTTTAATAAAATTGACCTGTATTCAGCCAAGGAGCTCGACTATCTGGATGAAATCAGTAGTTTGTACGAAAGTTTAGGTTACAAAGTCTTCCGTTTATCGGCATTAAAACCGGATTCGTTTACTGACTTAACCGGATTTTTAAAATCAAAAACAACGCTTATCTCCGGAAATTCAGGTGTCGGAAAATCGACGTTGATTAACGCTATAGCACCCGAATCGCTTGCTAAAACCGGAAAAATTTCGGAATACCACAACAAGGGAATGCACACCACAACTTTTTCCGAAATGTTTCATCTGGCTTATGGTGGAAAAATTATCGACACGCCGGGTATAAAAGGATTTGGTGCTGTCGACATGGAAGCAACCGAGATAAGTCACTACTTTAAAGAAATATTTGCCGAAAGCAGCAACTGTAGGTTTTCAAACTGTAAGCACACAAATGAACCAGGTTGCGCTGTGCTCTCAGCGGTTGATAATCAGCGCATAAGTATCACACGTTATCAAAGTTATCTGAGCATGTTGGGCGACTGTGATAGCGGGAAATACCGATAAATATGAATATTATTACATTTTACTTACAATTTGTTTGTAAAAGTATTTGAATTACGAAAATTATTAATACATTTGCAGAATAAATCATTATAAATAAACCAATCAACGAACCGGAAATTGTTAATATTATGGGACAACATCAAATTGATCGTTTAGACAAAAAAATTCTACAACTAATTTCGCAAGACGCACGTATTCCATTTCTTGAGGTTGCCCGCGAATGTAATGTTTCGGGAGCTGCTATACATCAACGTATCCAAAAACTTCGCAACACCGGAATTATTAAAGGTTCAGAGTTTGTAATTGACACTTATAAAGTTGGTTTCCAGACTTGTGCATATATCGGAATTACATTGAGCGATGTTAAATCATTTCCGTTGGTGGTAGAAGAACTCAAAAAGATACCCGAAATTGTAGAATGTCATTATGCAACAGGTAAGTATTCGATGTTCGTAAAAATATATGCCCGCGACAATCGCCATTTACTGCAAATTATTTTGGATAAAATGACTCCGATAAAAGGCATAGCTCACACCGAAACGTTTCAGATTTCGCTCGACGAAGTTTTCCGACGCCAACTTTCGGTTTTCGAAATCGAAGCTTCGCAGGATATTATAGAAGACGACATGGAATAAACATACAAAAAAGAGCCTCATTTTGAGGCTCTTCTCATTTTTAACGGTATT
>JAYRXP010000129.1:0-4699 GCA_041917395.1 Paludibacter sp. | reverse complement strand
GCTTAATTCAAAAAGATTTCCATCAGAAAAATTTTCAAATTTATAGGCGTAAGTATTGTCGCCATATAATTTTATGCCTCCTGCACCATTTTTTGTCATTACAATTCCAAAATACGAGTTAGCCAGATAGTTGATATATACCCAATGTCTGCTACCCTGCGTGTTGTCAAAATATAAATTGTCGCCAGACGATGGATTTGAATTTCCCCACCAGTTATTACCATCTGAAATGTTATCAGATCCACCATATCCGCTCCAATATTTATCAGCGGAGAACGAATAAATAGTAATAAATGCACTTAATGCAACGAGTAAAAATTTTTTCATAACAAACATAATTTTTGAAGTGTGATAAATAAGGAATATCTCAAAGGAAATACAAAGTTAAGCGAATAGTTATAAAATGTGATATTTTTTTGTAAAAAAAAGTGTATTTGTACAGCAAACGATTGCACTGCTTGTGTTTTAGATTTCACAGGTCTTGTTCTGGGTGTTTTTATTTTAATTTTGAAGGTATAGGTTTTGAAAAATGTTACATCGAAATAAAAAATATCTTTTTTGTTATAAATTGTTTATTTTGTGGCGTTTGGTTTGAACAAACAGCTTTTCGCTTTTTCTTTATCAAAAATATCAGTACTTTTGCAGACTTTTTAAAAATTGGATAAAATGAGATTCACAAAAATGCACGGAACCGGAAACGACTATATCTATGTCAATGGTTTTACGGAAACAATTGAAAATCCGGTAGAGTTTGCGATTAAATACAGTGACCGTCACAAGGGAATCGGCTCTGATGGCTTGGTGATGATTATGCCTTCTGAAACCTGTGATTTCCGGATGCGTATGTTCAATGCCGACGGTTCTGAGTCCGAAATGTGCGGAAATGCGTCGCGTTGTATAGGCAAATTTGTGTACGATAAGGGTTTAACAACCAAAACCTCGGTTACGCTCGAAACACTGGCCGGTGTTAAAGTGTTGGACCTTTTCATTGGTGCTGACAATAAAGTGGAAAAGGTAACTGTGGACATGGGAGAGCCGATTCTGAATGGGTTAAGTATCCCGACAATTTTTGATGACCCGCAGGTGGTGAACAAAGAATTGAAGTACAACGACGAGTTGACTTACAATATAACAGCTGTTTCGATGGGAAATCCGCATGCAGTGATTTTTACAAGTGGAATTCACGAATTGGATTTACCCAAAATAGGTCCGGTTGTCGAAAATGTAAAAGCATTTCCTAATCGTACAAACACCGAATTTATTGAAGTGGTGGATAAAACGCACGTCAAAATGCGTGTTTGGGAACGTGGTTCCGGCGAAACAATGGCCTGTGGAACTGGTGCATGTGCAGCTGTGGTTGCAGGTGTATTGAATGGAAAAAACGAACGAAAAACTACCGTTGAATTGCTGGGTGGCGAACTTACTATTGAATGGAAAGAAAGTGATAATCACGTATATCTGACTGGAGGAGCAACAACCGTTTTTGAAGGAACTTTATAAACTAAAATAGAATGGCACAAATTAACGACAATTTTATTAAAATACCGGCAACTTACTTGTTCTCGGAAATTGCAAAACGCGTAGCACAACACAAAGAAGCAAATCCTGATGCTCCTATTATTCGTATGGGAATCGGTGATGTAAGTTTGCCTTTGCCTGACGCTTCGGTGGATGCTATGATTAAAGCAGCCGAAGAGCAACGTCACGCTGAAACTTTCCGTGGTTACGGACCTGAGCAGGGTTATGCTTTTTTACGTGATGCTATAGTGACAAATGACTTTGCAGCAAAAGGACTTGATATTGAAGCCGATGAAATTTTTGTAAGCGATGGTGCAAAAAGCGATACCGGTAATATCGGCGATATTTTCAGTGTAAACAATCGTGTGGCAATTACCGACCCAAGTTATCCGGTTTATGTGGATACAAACGCTATGGGAGGACGAGCTGGTGAGCCTAATGAACAAAATGTATGGAGCAATTTAGTGTATCTGCCTTGTAATGTGGATAATGATTTCGTTCCGCAATTACCAACCGAAAAAGTGGATTTAATCTATCTTTGCTATCCGAACAATCCAACCGGAACAACGCTGACTCACGCACAACTGAAAGTTTGGGTGGATTATGCAAAAGCTAACAACGCAATTATTCTGTTCGATGCTGCTTACGAAGCGTTTATTACAGAAGAAAACGTTCCGCACAGTATTTACGAAATTGAAGGAGCTAAAGAAGTTGCGCTCGAATTCCGTAGTTTTTCGAAAACTGCCGGATTTACAGGTACCCGTTGTGGTTATACAGTTGTTCCGAAAGCTGTGATGGCATTTTCTGAAAACGGCGAAAAAGTGGCGTTGAATAAATTGTGGAACCGTCGTCATAGTACCAAGTTTAACGGAACTTCGTACGTGGTACAGCGTGCTGCCGAAGCTACTTACAGCCCCGAAGGAAAAAAACAGGTAAAAGCGTTGATTGATTTTTATACCGAAAATGCACGAATTATTCGTGAAGGACTTGAAAAAGCAGGTTACACCATTTACGGAGGTAAAAATGCGCCTTATGTTTGGGCTAAAGCACCCGAAGGTATGGGAAGTTGGGAATACTTTGATTACTTGCTGAAAGAAAAAAATATTGTAACTACTCCCGGAGCCGGTTTTGGTTTGAGTGGCGAAGGATTTGTACGTTTCTCTGCATTTGGAAGTCGCGAGGCAACTATTGAGGCAATGAAACGATTGGAGAAATAAATTGGAAATACAATAATTGAAAAATCCTCTGCAGTTCATAATTTGCAGAGGATTTTTAGTTTAATACCTTATGCCAGAACTTACAATTTTATTGCAAACTTTTTTAAACGTGTGTCGAGCATATGTTGCGGAATGATTTTCTTTACCGAATTGGCAACAGCATTCATTAAACCTTCTCGTACGTAATCGTGACGTATGACCAGTGATATTTCTCGTGTAGCTTCCGGCTGTACAATTTTCCGGACGTTTAATTTTTGTTGTTCGTTCAGCAAGTCGATATGAAGTTCGGGAATAACCGTGTAACCTCCGTTAATATCCACAATTTTCACCAGAGTATCAATGCTCCCGGCTTCGTATGTAGAAGCATGCTTTCTGTTCTGGCAAAAGTTAAATACCTGATTTCGAAGACAATGTCCTTCTTCTAAAACCCAAAGTCCCTCGTCGGACATATCCATACTCGTTATTTCTTCTTTTTTGTACATTTCTGCATTTGGAGAAATGTATGCTTCGAACTTTTCGTAATAAAGCGGAACTTCAAGCAAATTGGGGTCGTTGAGTGGTGTTGCAAGTATGGCCATATCTATTTCGGCAGTTTGCAACTTTTGAATAATTGTTTCGGTTCTCATTTCGGTTACCCGCAAACTGACTTCGGGATAATCATGCTGAAATGCTGCAATAAATCCCGGTAACAGATAAGGTGCAACTGTTGGTATCATGGCCACCGTTAAAGCGCCTGTCAACGAGCCTTTTATGTCTAATATGCTTTCTTTTAGCAGATTGACACTGTGAATTACGTTTTGCGCTTTTTTTATAACTATTTCGCCTGCTTGTGTAGGTACAATCGGGTGCGACGACCGGTCGAAAATACGACAATCCAGCTCATCTTCAAGTTTTTGTACCATGGCGCTCAGAGTTGGTTGTGTGACACCGCACATTTCGGCTGCGCGTACAAAGTGGCGGGTTTTTTCAAGTGCCAGTACGTATTCAAGTTGTTGTAGAGTCATTTTATAATTGATAATTTATAACTGATAATTCGTAATTGACTATTTTGCAAAGGTAAGGATTTATTGATAAAATTAATAACTTTAGCGATGTTATTTTATTGGCGAAAACAAAAAAAGCTAAACTTGACTAAAAAGCAGAAAAATGGAATCGTGAAATTTCGTAAGTGGCTAAAAACAACTACTTTTGTTTCGAAAAACTAATTTTTCAGGCCATTAAAATGAGAAAAAATCTTGTTTTTTGTTTGTTAATTCTGAGCGTAAGTGGTTATTCTCAACTGCTTTGGAGGATTAATGGTAAAAGTACCCGCACTACTTCTTACCTGTTGGGCACAAATGCTTTGATTCCGGCGAAGGCACTGGATAGTATTTCCGGTGTTTACAGGGCATTTAACAAATGTAATGTTGTTGTGAGTGCTTATAGTTCGTATTCGGTGGATGCTGAAAGTGAACTTAAAAGGGCAGCGGTTTTGCCTTTTCAGAAGTCGATTAAAGACTATCTCACCGATTCTTCGTACGTAATGGTGGATAAAGAGCTCAAAAAAACGATTAAGTTCGGGTTAAAAGAAATGGCTCGTTTGCATCCGGCTATGATTCGTCAGATTTACATTGCAGAGCTTTTCGGACTTGCAACTAATATTGCAGACGATGCGCAAACAGATTCTTATTTTCAGCGTGTGGCTTTCGTAAAAGGTGTAAAAGTGATTGGACTTCAGGATTATAGCATGTATATTGCTGGACTTTTCAATCCTGATAAAATTCAGTTCTATGCTGATAAATTGGTGTCTGATGTTGCTATGCGCGAATCATACAAAACTTTTTTTGTTGATTTGCTTCGGGCTTATCAGTCTGATAATCTGAATAAAACAATAGCAGTTGCTTCTGGTGTAGATAAATTACTGGCATTTGAACAAGTTAAAAAATCACTAACTGAAAATGAAATGGTAAAACTCACTGACTTGT
>JAYRXP010000128.1:0-1986 GCA_041917395.1 Paludibacter sp. | reverse complement strand
ATGTTGTTTGCTCATTTGCAAAAACACACTGCAGAAAACCCAAACAAAATTATTCAACATATACTTGAGTCGGATGCCGACATTGTTTGCCTGCAGGAATTTGCCGTAAGCCCCAAAAAGAAAAGCGATTACCTGACTCAAACCGACATTTACCGTATTTTCACAAAATACCCATACAAACACATCGAATACCGGCAGGAAGAAAACTGGAAACGCTCTGGAATTGCCACTTTTTCTAAATTTCCGATCATAAAAAAAGTAAACATATCGAATAAAGCCGATTATGGCGTATCCGTTTACAGCGACATCGTTGCTTTCAACGACACAATACGTTTGTTCAATAATCATTTGGAGTCTAACCGACTTACCGAACGAGACCGCCACCTGCCTATCGATTTGAAAGATGATTTTAACTCCGAAAAGCTAACAGGGACTACCCGGTTATTGTCGCGCAAACTGTTTATTGCGTACAAACGAAGAGCAAGACAGGCCGACCGTATTGCTGAAGAAATAAAAAAATCGCCTTACAAAATGCTGGTTTGCGGTGATTTCAACGACGTTCCGGCTTCGTACACTTATACAAAAATAAAAGGAAACCTCAGCGATGCCTATTCCGAAACAGGACTTGGCCTTGGCTGGACGCTAAACCTCTCAATTTACAGATTCAGAATAGATTATCTCTTTTACGATGCGCGTTATTTCAGCACCGACGACGTAATAATTGATAAAGTAAAATATTCCGATCACTATCCGATTCACACAAAAATAAGTCTCAAAAAATAAATCGTAAAACACAAAAAACAAACTATTATGAGTATCCCGGCAAATTTGAAGTACACTAAAGAACATGAATGGTTACGACTTGAAGGTGAAGTAGCCTATATAGGTATAACCGATTATGCTCAAAGCGAATTGGGCGAAATTATCTTCGTGGAAGTTGAAACAGTAGGTGAAACACTGCAGGAAGCTGAAGTATTTGGCACTGTCGAAGCAGTTAAAACAGTATCCGAAATGTTTATGCCAGTTGGCGGCGAAGTTATTGAGTACAACGAAGAACTGACTGATAAACCCGAACTGGTAAACGAAGACCCTTATGGCAAAGGCTGGATTATCAAAATATCTGTAAGCGACCCTGCTCAGATTGATGGTTTACTTTCGTCTGATGAATACGAAAAACTTATTGGATAACAAAATAGCTCAGGCTACAAGCTAATCAATTTAAAACTAACGATTCAAAAACCAAACATGACACCAAAAGTAAGTATTATAATGGGCAGCACGTCCGACCTTCCTGTTATGGAAAAGGCAGCAGCATTGCTCAACGAATTTGAAATTCCTTTTGAAATAAATGCACTTTCGGCACACAGAACGCCAGCTGAAGTTGAAAAATTTGCTAAAAATGCGCGTGCAAATGGTATCGAAGTCATTATAGCTGCTGCAGGAATGGCTGCACATTTACCGGGCGTAATTGCCTCAATGACTACGATTCCTGTTATCGGAGTTCCAATTAACGCCAGTCTCGATGGTATGGATTCGCTTTTGGCAATTGTACAAATGCCTCCGGGAATACCTGTAGCAACAGTTGGCATAAACGGAGCACTGAATGCCGGTATTTTGGCAGTGCAAATGCTTGCAGTTGGCAACCCTGAAATTCAGGAAAAACTGAGCAACTACAAAGAAAATCTGAAGAAAAAAATTGTAGAAGCTAATGAAGAACTGGCAAAAGTGAAGTACACTTTTAAAACTAATTAAAACCCGCTTTTTCGTTGGACAATCGGGGATAATTATGTACCTTTGTGCTCTCAAAAAGTAGTTTTTACTTTCAATTTGAATTTTCAACATATAAATAAATTACAAAATGCAAACTATTGACAAATTTAATTTCGCCGGACAAAAAGCGTTTGTTCGTGTCGACTTTAACGTTCCGCTGAACGAAAATTCTGAAATTACCGACGACACCCGTATCCGTGCCGCCATGCCCACTCT
>JAYRXP010000127.1:0-3223 GCA_041917395.1 Paludibacter sp. | reverse complement strand
TTATTCGACTCCATAAATTCCGAAAAAACATCCGTACAAATAACGACCGTTTTCGGAATAGTTATAATTGTGTTTTCAAAATTTTCGAATTGTTCATTACGCTTTATCATTGCATCGATAAAAGCCAGTCCGCGACCTTTTCCACCCAGCGAACCATCTCCTATCCGGGCAAAATTCGAAAACTGATCGAATCTGTCGCGCCTGAAAACAGCCACAATGCCACGATTTTTCACTCTTCGGTAATGCAATATTGCTTCGTATATGGCATGACGCAGTTTTAAAAGCTCTTCCGGGTTATTTTTCGAAGGATTGGTTTTTTTTACAAACTCGGCAAGTGGAAACATGGCACGCGAATACAGCCAACGGGAAATATTATTTCTTGAAACATTGTAATAAAGCGTTTCGTCGCTTAGCTGCAATATGGAATTTTGCAAATCCTTCAGATTCGACACACTGGCCTCAACAACACCTGTAAGTGGATTGGTGAGAATAAAGTCGCCAAAACCAAAATTATTCGTAATAATTTCGCGCAACTCAAGCAAAAATGTCCTTGACGTTTTACAAAGGAACGAAGCCTGCACCTCCTGAGCATAAATCTGATTCTCTGAATCGATCGACTCCACGATAAGTGGCATTTTACGATCAAATTTGCGAATCTGCCGGCACAGATTAATACCCGCCAGTTTATTCCTCGAACCATCCTGAAAAAATGACACATCAGTTATCACGCCGAGCATATTGTCCCTGTATTTTTGGAACAATTCAAAGCCTTCTTCGTAATTACGCGCCAACAAAATTTTTGGTCGGCCACGCATACGAAGCATCTGTTCGTGTTCGTTAAGCGCCTCAGTCATAAACGACTGCGATTGCCGGAACACATATTTATATAAATGTGGTAGTATGGACGAATAAAAATGAATTGAATCTTCGACAAATAAAATGGTTTGTACTCCAACCGATTCAACATCCTCATTCACATTCATTCTGTCCTCCACCAGTTTTATGATTGCCAACAACAGATCCGAATTACCCAGCCAGCTGAAAACGTAATCAATCGCAGTTAAATCTTCGTTGGCAATGCGCTTCGATACCGAACGCGAAAACGGAGTAAGCACAACAATCGGTACATGAGGCAATTTACTTTTCACGCCTTTGGCCCAGTTAAACGGATTAATACTATCGCCACTGGGCATCGATATAATCAGTTCGAACGAACGCTCCCTGAGCATCCTGTCAGCCTCATCTTCCGAAGCTACCAGGGTAAAACGCGGAGGAAAACGTAAATTAAGCGCCGTATATTCATTAAAAAGTTGTTCATCAATACGTCCATCCTCTTCTAAAACAAAAACATCGTACTTACTTGCGTACAGCAACACATTGTAAATCCGGTGTTTCATCAAATTGGCAAACGAAGTATCTTTAAAGTATAATTTTCCTAAACCGGGTATAATCATATCAAACGTAATTTTTTATTGAATCAAAAGTTCAAAACTCAGGTGTACAAAGGTAATCAATGCTGATTGATTTTTACACAGCGCAAACCGAAAAATAATCGCACCACAAGTAAGGTTAAAACCTACAACGAACAAAAAACTATCTATTATCCATTTTTATTCTAAAAAAGCATACATTTTGATAGCATTTTAGATATTTTAATAGTAATATGCTTAATATTATTTGATTTGCACGACAATTATATCTATCTTTGCGGCGAAGATTAAAAATATCGACAGATTAATGGTAACACAGTTCCAACGTTGATGAAATCTCCGCTGGAATTACCTGAGATCAATCGTGTGTTTTTTAGTTTTATTGTTTAGGGCAGACTACTTCGTGATGAAATAGTCTGTCCATTTCAAAAAAATCAGAGTAATTCTTTACACCTAAAAAACTTTTTGACAGCAACTAAACCTGAAATAATAACATTTTGATATCAAAATAAGACGAATATCAGACGAATGCTATATTATTTAATCAATTCTAAAACAAGTTTTGATTAAGAAGCTGAAAATATAAAAGTTTCAAAATGAAAGAATAATTCAACAAATAAAAACAATACAAAACTAAAAATGCCGATTTAATTATAATTAGGAACAAGAAGTGATATTTTACGATAAATACACGCATATAAATTGTCAACAACTTACATTTTAATTAAATTTGCAGAAAATTTCAAACACAACGTAAGCAATAAGGTATAAAAATAAAAAATTTAAATAACAAGCAAATAAAATCAATTAATTATGTCAACGTTAAGATTCAAAGCAGTAGAAGAGGCATTCAAGAAAAAAGCTCTTGAAGTAACAGCGCCTTCAAAATTTACTTCTGACTATTACGGTAAATATGTTTTCAACAGTGTAGCAATGGCAAAATACTTGTCGAAAGATACACTGAAAGCATTGAGAAATGTGATCGACAAAGGTGCGCCACTTGATATTGCATTAGCAAATCAGATTGCTTCAGGCATGAAAAACTGGGCAACAGACTTAGGTGCAACTCACTATACACACTGGTTTCAGCCACTAACCGACGGAACTGCTGAAAAACACGATTCATTTATTGATTATGTAGGTGGTCCGGGCGAAGCAATTATCGAAGATTTCTCAGGAAAACTATTGGCACAACAGGAACCGGATGCTTCTTCATTTCCTAATGGTGGTATCCGCAGCACTTTCGAAGCGCGTGGTTACACAGCCTGGGATCCGGCTTCTCCTGCTTTTGTAGTTGACGATACATTGGTAATTCCAACAATTTTCTTCTCATACACAGGCGAATCTCTCGACTTGAAAGCACCGCTTAAAAAAGCATTGGCTGCGGTTGACAAAGCTGCAACTGCTGTTTGTCAGTTGTTTGACCCGAATGTAAAAAAAGTATCTGCTTATTTAGGTTGGGAACAGGAGTACTTCCTGGTTGACGAAGGTTTGTACGCAACCCGTCCTGACTTGATGCTCACAGGACGCACATTGCTTGGTCATGAATCAGCTAAAAACCAACAGTTGGAAGACCACTATTTTGGTGCTGTTCCTACCCGTGTGGCTGCCTATATGAAAGATATTGAATTTGAAGCATATAAATATGGTATTCCTGCTAAAACCCGTCACAACGAGGTAGCTCCTAACCAGTTTGAGCTTGCTCCTATTTACGGTGAAGCTAACCTTGCAGTTGATCAAAACTTATTGATGATGTCTATTATGAAACGTGTTGCACGTCGTCATGGTTTCCG
>JAYRXP010000126.1:0-5841 GCA_041917395.1 Paludibacter sp. | reverse complement strand
ACCTGAGCGGTTTTTAAATCAACTTTGTAGCGGTTTTTAACATCGGCAGCTATCACATCGCATTTCGATTTGGTACGACTTGCCAGCATTATTTCGGTAAATACATCCGGATTTTGAGCTACTTTGTGAGCTACAACGGTTCCTACGCCTCCGGCGCCAATGATGAGTACTTTTCCCATTTTTTATTTTAGAATAATTTTTTGTTTAAAAATTTTAGCCTGCAAAAATAGTGATTTTTTTTCACACGCGCTGCACCGATGTAACTTCAGAAATCTTTTTAATGTTTTTGCAGAGCAACTCAATATCTTCGGTGTCGTGAACGGTAATGGAGAAATAGCCTACAAATATTCCGTCGTTTGTATCGATTGTAATTTTGCTGATATTTCCTCCGAATTTTTCGGAAATGACTTTCAGAATTTCAATCATAACACCCTGTTTATCAATTCCTTTTATCTCGAGTATTTCGATAAAGGTGAGCGCTTTGTGTGTTGCCCAGTCGACCGAAACGAGACGCTGACCAAAACTCGATTTTAGTTTGGCTGCTTCAGTGCAATCGCGCTTGTGAATCATTAGTTTTTCGCTGTCGTCTACGTATCCCAATACATCATCGCCGGGAATCGGGTGACAGCATTCGGCCAAATGATACACCGTGCCGGCATATTCTTCGGTAAGTATGAGTGTTTTTTTGCGGTCAATTTTGTTTACAAGTACGCCGTCGATTGGTACCGATTTGGTTTGTTTGTTATCGGGATTACCCACGAAAGGCATTTTGAGGTATTTGATAAATACATTCTGGTCTTTTGGTTTAAAGGTTATTTTGGCTATTTCGTCGAGATTAATCAAACCTCTGCCGGCTTGCAGGTAGAGGGTATTGCGGTCGGTAAAGTTGAAATAATTCATTACTTTCACAATGATTTCATTTTCGGGCTTCAGATTTTTTGTAGCCAGAATTTCCTCGATCATCCGTTGTCCGTCGGCCATTATTTGCTTTTCCTCTTTTTTGAAGTAGGCACGCAGCTTTGATTTTGCGCGGGCTGTGGAAACATAATTGAGCCACTCGGGCATGGGCGACTGCTTCTTGGTGGTAATAATTTCAATCTGATCGCCACTCTGAAGCTTATAACTCAGCGGTACTAACTTATGATTTACCTTGGCGCCGATACAGCGCATACCCAAATCGGAGTGGAGTGAGAATGCAAAATCGAGTGCTGTGGAACCAAGAGCAATGGTTCTGAATTCGCCTTTCGGAGTGAAAACAAAAATTTCGGATGCGAAAAGATTGAGTTTGAAAGTATCCATAAAGTCGATAGCGTTCGGCTCCGGATTTTCAAGTAATTCCTTGATGGTTTTCATCCATTTGTCGAGTTCCGACTCATCACTTTCGCCACTTTTATATTTGTAGTGTGCGGCCAGTCCTTTTTCGGCGATGTCGTTCATTCGTTTGCTACGAATCTGTACTTCCACCCATCGTCCATTCGGACCCATCAGGGTTATGTGTAGCGCTTCGTAGCCATTTGCTTTGGGATTATTTACCCAGTCGCGAATACGCTCAGGATGTGGTTTGTAAATTTCGGTTAGCGCAGAATAAAGCATCCAGCACTGTTCTTTTTCGCTCAAACCCGGTTTAGGTTCGAAAACAATACGAAGTGCCAATAAGTCAAAAACTTCCTCGAAAGGAATATTTTTGGTGTTCATTTTTGTCCAGATTGAAAACACGGATTTTACACGTTCTTTGAGGAAAAACGAATAGCCCATGTGAGCCAGCTTTTTCTTGATAGGTTCTGTAAATTCCTTAAAGAACTGAACGCGGGCATCTTCATCAACAGCTAATTTCTGTTCGATAAGCTGATATTTATCAGGATGTTCGTATTTAAAGCTGAGATTTTCGAGTTCGGTTTTTATGCGAAAAAGCCCCAGACGATGTGCAAGAGGCGCATAAATATAGGTTGTTTCGCCGGCTATTTTGTATTGCTTGGCAGGAGGCATAGAGCCCAGCGTACGCATATTGTGCAGGCGGTCGGCCATTTTTACAAGTACCACGCGTATATCTTCGGACATGGTGAGCAGCAACTTGCGGAAATTTTCGGCCTGTTCCGATGCTTTCTCGGCAAAAATACCACCCGATATTTTGGTTAGTCCGTCAACAATCTGCGCAATTTTAGGAGTAAAAAGTTTTTCTATATCTTCCACCGTATAATCGGTATCTTCAACCACATCGTGTAACAGGGCCGAACAAATGGAAGTGGATCCGAGACCTATTTCGCGCACAACAATACGCGCCACAGCTAACGGATGCATGATGTACGGTTCGCCCGACCGTCGGCGCATCCCCTTGTGGGCAGCGTGAGCAAAGTTAAAAGCCTTTGTAATAATCTCAATTTTCTGCCGGTGATTTGTTTTCCGGTAGTCGTCGAGCAGGGCTTCAAATTCGCGCTGAATCTGTTCTTCTTCGTTAATTGATTTCAAATCCTCGTTCTGCATCATAATCAACATTTTTGCCTTGATTGTTTCTCTGTCGTTTCTATAGCTTATAACCTGCCTGTTGCCAGCTCATTATACCATCGTTGAGTTCTACAATCTGTAATTTTAAAGACTCAATCTGGCTTATAGCTAATTTGCTGCGTCTGCCACTTCTGCAATACAAGGCAATTTGTTTCTGTTTTTGCGTTTTGGTCTGTACTTTTTTTGCAAAATCGCTGTCGGCCACATTGATATTTATTGCGCCGGCAATGTGTCCCTGTGCGAATTCTTCGGGTGTGCGCACGTCTATAAGCAGGTACTTTTTGCTATCAACTGCTTTTTTAAATTCAGCAGCAGTAAGATGCTGAGTCGTGGAACCCGATTGAGCAAATAAATAAGTCGTTATTACCAAACTCAGAATAATAAGTGTTTTTAGTTTTGACATAATTCGGAAAAAATAAGTATGTTATTGATTAACAAACAAACAGATTTAAAGTTTTGGAATGGACTGAATTGTTTGATTTAATTATCAGAATGTCAGTAGATTATAAGATTCAATCAATCTTTGTTATATTTGCACAAAATTCAGCATTCAAATATATGCTTAAAGTTTGAGTTTTCGAACATCATTTAGCGCTTATTTCCATAAAAATTAATAAAATATGCTCCTGTTACGCGACGAATATCATTTGTATCTGAAACTTGAGAAAGGCCTGTCGCCCAACTCGGTGGATGCTTATGAACGTGATTTGAGCAAACTAATTCATTATCTGAAAGATGCCGGCATTGAACCTGAAAATGCGACCTTTGATGTGCTGCGCGATTTTGTGATTGAGATTGCAAATATGGGAATTCATCCACGTTCGCAAGCGCGTATTTTGTCGGGCATTAAGTCGTATTACCATTTTTTAGTTTACAAAAATAAGATGGATAACGATCCTACCGAGTTACTCGAAAGTCCTAAAATAGGACTTTATCTGCCTGAAGTATTGACTGTTGACGAAATTGATGCCATTGTTCAGTGCATTGATTTATCGCAACCGTTGGGACAGCGCAATAAAGCCATTATCGAAACGCTTTATGGTTCGGGGCTTCGGGTTTCTGAACTTATCAGCCTGCAACTTTCACGCATGAATATCGACGAAGGCTATATGCTCGTGGAAGGTAAAGGCAGTAAACAGCGGCTTGTTCCGCTTTCGCCCACATCGATTACGCAAATCAGTAACTGGCTGATAGACCGCAATTTGATGCAGGTAAAAAAAGGTAACGAAGACTTTTTATTTCTGAGTAAGCGGGGAACCAAACTGACGCGCGCCATGATTTTTGAGATTGTAAAAAACCTGAGCGAGCTTGCCGGTATTCGCAAAAAAGTGAGTCCGCATACGTTTCGCCATTCATTTGCAACGCATTTGCTCGAAAACGGTGCGAATCTTCGGGCTATTCAGCAATTGCTTGGACATGAGTCGATTACAACAACGGAACTTTATACGCATATTGATGTGAAGATGCTGCGAAATACGATTATGGAATTTCATCCGTTGAATAAAATAAAACGAAACCCGCAAATCTAAAATACAATCCATCGATACTAAAAATAAACCACAAATATCACAAATGTGCACAAATGTAAAATTCAATTTTTATAATGGTATTCGTGTTTATTTGTGATATTTGTGGTTCAAAAAAAATAAATGTTTTTATTTTCAACTAAATATCGTTTTTATACAACAGCAATTTTGTTGCTGTTCGCTTCGTTGCACCTTTATGCTCAGGAAACGCTTGCTGTTGGTCAGGTGTTCGATGGGGTGGAGAAGACGCCTGTTGCCAATGTAAATGTCTGGTTCAAAGGTACAAGTGTTGGCATTAAGACGAACGACGAAGGTTTTTTTATGATTCGAAATGCGGGAGCCGAAACTACCCTGGTGTTTTCGTGTGTGGGTTATCGAAGCAAAGAAATTAAACTTCAACAGGGAAAATCTGTGGGGATGCAGGTCGAATTGCAACAATCGAATACCGAATTGCAGGAAGTGTTTGTGTTACCCGGCACCAATCCGGCATTGGAACTGATGAAACGGGTGCGCACAGCCAAAACCCGAAATAACGTGCGCGGAAATGCGCTATACAAAGCTGAGATACAGGAACAAAGTTTGGTGTTGCTTTCAAAAGTGAGTCAACGGTCTGTTAATCAGCGTGTATTCGATCAGCTGACGAAAGGAGCTATTGATAGAAAAGACAGTTTGCTTACCTTACCGCTGTTTATGTCAGAGCAAAATTATTCACTCTCAGGTAAAACTAAAACACAAACTTCAAAAAGTATTTTCAACTCCGATGCTCAAAATGAACGAATTATCGAACAGCTCGCAGGTAATTTTACGGCTGATTTGAACTTCTATCAACCGGCAGTTTCGTTGTTCGACAAAGAATTTATCAGTCCGCTGGCCGATGCGGGAGCAACGTATTACAATTATTACCTGATTGACAGTCTGCAAACTACTGCGGGTAAAGAATATAAACTGCATTTTCGAACCAAAAACACTAAAAATCTGGCATTTAACGGTTCGATGCTGATTGATTCGGTTTCGCTGGCACTGAAATCTATTGAACTGGAATTACCCCGACAGGCCAATCTCAATTTTGTAAAAAATCTGCATATTAAACAATATTTCCGCATTCAAAGTGGTGATTATTGGTTGCCCGACAGTGGTAGCGTTTCGGTAAATATGACCTATAATTCGCTTGCTGACAGCACAATGCCACGTCCACTTGTTTTTCTGAAAAACAGTTTCAGAACAAAAATATCGGAATATCAACCTTCAACACAGACATTTGCGGGAAGTAATTATGAAACATCCGATTTAAATGAGAAACTCCGACTGCTGAACGAGACACCGGTTATGAAAACGGCGCGCTGGCTTGCAGATGTTTTGCTTACAGGCTATATGCAGGTGGGTAAACTTGATATTGGTAAAATTCAGAGTATCGCCCGCATTACCGATGTGGAAGGATTCAGGCTCACAGCTCCATTGCGCACCAACGAAACACTTTGGAAAAATGTTAGCATTGGCGGTTATGGTGGCTATGGTTTTGGGAATAAAAAATGGTCGTATTCGGCATTTGGAATGGCAAAATTGCCTTTTGGAAAGCGAAATATAGTGGGCACGAGTTATGCTGACGATTACCGGCGTATCGACTACGATTACAACAATTTTCTGTTGCGTGAGAATCCGCTTGTAAGTGGCGACGAGGATATTGTAAACACAGTGCTGGCTTTTCGATCGTCGGACAAAGTGAGTCGCCGGCATGAGTTTGCCGCGTGGCTCAATACCGATCTGAGCGACGATGTGGAAATGGGATTACATTATCGGAATAACCGAATTTTTT
>JAYRXP010000125.1:0-4600 GCA_041917395.1 Paludibacter sp. | reverse complement strand
TTAGCCAATGAGCCCGATGTGGTGGTTTTGGCCGAAAATCTTTCAAATATTGCCGGAGGTAAAGTGATAACGCAGTTGGAATCGTTATTTTCAAGAGTTAACTCGCTGGAAAACAAAGATATATTTAAGCCCGATTTACTTATAACTATTGGACATTCCGTTATTTGTAAACAGTTAAAAATTTTCCTGCGCGAACATCAACCAACTGAACAATGGCAGATAGAATCGTCGATGCCTTATGTAGACACCTACAAAAGCCTGACAACCGTAATACCCGGATTTGCCTCAGAAAGCATTGGCAAAATGCCGCTGGGAAAAACACGGGGCGATTTTTCTGCAATTTATAACAACGAAATAAACAGAATAACTGCTTTGCATAACGACTTTGTTGAAAATGCACCTATCTCGGACATGGCGGTAACAATTCAATTGCTGAATCAGGCGCTTTCGGGCACTACATTGCATTTAGCCAACAGCACATCGGTTCGCTGGACTCAGCTTTTTCCTGCCCGCCCCGATTTGACTTACATTTGTAATCGCGGAACGTCAGGCATTGATGGAAGTATGTCAACTGCTGTAGGTTATGCTTATGCTTCGACAAAGCCAACCATCTTTCTAACAGGCGATTTATCGTTTATTTACGACTCGAACGCGCTTTGGAATAATTATATCGCTGACAACCTGAAAATAATTGTTATGAATAATAACGGTGGAAACATTTTCAGGTTTATCGGTGATAAAGAATTAATGAAAAACAGCCTCGATTTTTTCACAACTCCACATCAGGTAAAAATCAAATCGTTGGTGGAAGCGTATGGGTTGAAATATATAAGTTGTAATGAAACAAAAGAACTGTCGAAGGATATTCACAAATTGTTAAGATCGGACAAAGCCATGGTGCTCGAAATCTTCACCGACAGCGACTTAAACACAGAAAATTATAAAGCATATTTTAAAAATATACAGAAATGAGAAACTGGACAACAATCAAAGAATTTGAAGAAATTAAATTTGAATATTTCGAAGGAATAGCAAAAATTACCATTAATCGTCCACGCTACCGCAACGCGTTTACTCCTGATACTATCAAGGAGATTATTCAGGCAATGATATATTGTCGCGAAAGTCAGGACATTGCTACCGTTATTCTTACGGGCGAAGGCGATAAAGCATTTTGTGCAGGTGGCGATCAGAATGTAAAAAACATTGCCGGATACATTGGTAAAGATGGTGTCCCAAGGCTTAATGTATTGGATTTACAAAAAATGATTCGTTCACTTCCTAAACCTGTAGTAGCAATGGTAAATGGCTTTGCCATTGGAGGCGGACATGTACTGCATGTGATTTGCGACTTATCTATTGCTTCTGAAAATGCTATTTTCGGACAAACAGGACCCAAAGTTGGTAGCTTTGATGCCGGTTTTGGTTCTTCTTATCTGGCACGCATCGTGGGGCAGAAAAAAACACGCGAAATCTGGTTCCTCTGCAAACAATATTCAGCTGCCGAGGCTCTCGAAATGGGACTTGTGAATACAGTTGTACCTTTCGACCAGCTTGAAGATGAAACTGTGGCATGGTGCAAGAAAATGATGGAACACAGCCCGTTGGCGCTGCGCATGATAAAAATGGGACTGAATGCAGAAATGGATGGTATGGCCGGAATTCAGGAGTTGGCCGGGAATGCGACTATGCTTTACTACATGACAGAAGAGGCCCACGAAGGCAAAAATGCATTTTTGGAAAAACGCAAACCTGATTTTGGAAAATTCCCGAAATTACCTTAATCACTTACCTTCAATTTATTCATACACAACTAAAAAAAAAGATGACAATAAAATCGTGGATAGCAGCATTCCGGTTAAAGACCTTGCCACTGGCATTATCGAACACCATCGTGGGATCAGCTTTGGCAGCAGGTGACAACAAGTTCCGTTGGTCTGTATTTTGGCTGGCTGCGCTTACAACTGTTTTGCTGCAGATTCTGTCGAACATGGCCAACGATTATGGCGATTTTGTGAACGGCAAAGACACCTCTGAACGAATTGGTCCGAAACGCATGGTACAATCGGGCGAAATCTCTCCCAGAACCATGTTAGGCGGAATTATAGTTATCGGAATTCTGGCTGCCATCTCAGGATTATCGCTGATATTGGTTGGTACAGCAGGTATTGACATTACCAACATATTGATTTTTGGAGCACTTGGTTTAGGTGCTATTGCCGCTGCCATAAAATACACTGTAGGCAAGAATCCTTACGGTTATCGTGGGTTGGGTGATTTGTTTGTGTTTATTTTCTTTGGTTTGACAGGAGTTATCGGTACATTTTTTCTACACACTCAATCTTTCAATCCGGATTTGTTACTTCCAGCTTCGGCCATCGGATTATTAAGCACCGGAGTGCTCAATATGAATAACCTGCGTGACTACGAAGCAGACAAAAATGCTGGTAAAAACACGATTGTGGTTGCTATGGGACCTCAAAAAGCTAAAATTTACCATTTATTTTTAATAGTTGGAGCCGTTGTGCTAACCATAATCTACACGATAATCAACTATCAGTCACTATGGGAATGGTTGTTCCTGCTATCGCTGCCAGTACTTTTATTAAACCTGAAAACGGTTTTCACCTATAAAAATTCTATTGAACTGTATCCCGAACTTGGAAAACTTGCTATCGGAACTCTGTTTTTTGCAATCACCTTCGGATTGGGACTCGTCATTTAGTCCACTTAAAAAACCTTTATTCTGATTTATTAAATGTAAATTCGAACAGAATTAGCCAAAGCAATATTATCTTTGTTTGACGTATGAAAATCAGCAAAATTTACCTTTTAATCATCGTTTTATCTGCATTTTTTTCGTGCAATAACAAAACGACTGATACTTCCCGCCAAAAGATACTTGAGGTGGAAGGTAAGTTTTTGTATCTCGATCAGTTACAGGAAATTATGCCACCCAATGTAAATGCCAAAGACAGTGCCGAAATTGCCAAAAGTTATATAAAGAAATGGGTTACCGACGTATTGCTTTACGAAAATGCAAAACGAAATATTACGAACAAGGATGAAATTGACCAATTGCTCGAAGATTATCGTAAATCGCTGATAATCCATCAATACCAACAAAAACTATTACAGGAAAGGCTTCCGAAAGAACCAACCGAGGAAGAAATTAACACCTTCTACGAAAAATACAAAAATCAGCTTGTATTGAAGGAAAACGTTATTCAGGGCATACTGCTTATAACTCCGGCAAATGCTCCACAACTGGCAAACGTTCGGAGCTGGGTACAATCGGGCAATACAAAATCACTCGAAAAAATAGAAAAGTACAGCATGCAACATGCCATTAGTTACGATTATTTTGCCGAACGCTGGGTACCTTTCTCCGAAATATTAAAAAAACTGCCGCTTCAGCTCGAAGATCAGGCATCCTATTTATCAGGCAGGCATTTTGTGGAATTGAGTGACAGCACCAAACACTATTTTTTAAATATAGAAGCATCGAAGCTGGTAGGTCAGACCGAACCATTTGATTTGGCAAAGCCAAAGATTATAAATCTGATAATGAACAAACTAAAAGCTGACTTCATTTCAAACTTTGAAGATGAAATATACAACGATGCTCTTAAAAACGAATCAGTTACTTTTTTCAATGAAAAACAATAAATTATGACGAAAAGGATTTTATTTTCGGTGATTACCCTCTTCACACTATCAACAGGCTTGTTCAGTCAGTCGAACATTATTGACGAGGTAATCTGGATTGTTGGTGACGAATCAATTTTACGTTCTGAAGTTGAGGAACAGCGATTAAGAGCTCAATACGAAGGAACTCCTATTCAGGGCGATCCCTACTGTACCATACCCGAACAGATTGCTATCAATAAGTTATTTCTGCATCAGGCAGCTCTGGACAGTATTGAAGTGAGTGAAAGCAACGTGATGAATCAGGTTGAAAACCGACTTAGTTTTTTTATTTCGCAAATTGGTTCCAAAGAAAAAATGGAAGAATATTTCGGCAAAAAAACTATTGATTTGCGCGAAGACCTGAGAAATAATATTCGCGACCAAATGATTATTCAGCAAATGCAACAAAAACTGGTGGGCGATATTAAATCCACACCAGCTGATGTTCGTCGTTTTTTCAACACTCTACCTGCCGACAGTGTTCCAAACGTTCCTGCGCAGGTTGAATTGCAGATAATCAGTTTTGAACCTCCTGTGCCAATTGAAGAAACAAACCGCATAAAAGAGCGTTTACGTGACTTCACCGACCGCGTAAATAAGGGAACTACTGATTTTTCGGTACTTGCACGACTTTACTCGGAAGACACCGAGAGTGCCAAAAGAGGTGGAGAACTTGGTTTCATGGGGCGCGGACAGTTAGTTCCGGAGTTTGCGACCGTAGCTTTTAATCTGACTGATCCTAAAAAAGTATCGCGTGTGGTGCAATCCGAATTCGGATATCATATCATTCAGCTTATTGAGAAGCGTGGTGACCGTTTGAATTGTCGTCACATACTTCTTAAACCAAGAATCTCGTTGTCGGATAAAAACAAAGCTATTCAGAAACTCGACTCCATTTCGGACCTCATCC
>JAYRXP010000124.1:0-5410 GCA_041917395.1 Paludibacter sp. | reverse complement strand
TCGCGAGCGTCATTTGCTGCGTCGTGAACGTTTACACCGTGTATTAAATGTATTGGGATTTTTACCTGAGCATTACGTCAAAGAAATTGATTTCGAAAAACATTTCGGTCAGTTTGTGGATGAATCCGAACCTAAATTGACTTACAATAATCGAGATTTCATATTTATAAGCTCTTTTGAAGAAATGTTGAGTGATTTTAAGCAGTCGCAACCTCAATTGTTTTATACAAAACCAAATGGAAAAGAGACTAAAATCCCATATGATTGGACGATTTACTATTTGCGTAAAAAAGCTCTAAGCCAAAAAATAACAAAAGAAGAATTGGCTTGGATAATCTTAAACTTTAATCAGAAACGTGGATATTACCAATTACGTGGTGAAGAAGAAGAGGAAAATCGAAATAAATTAGTGGAATTTCACTCTTTAAAAATTGTAGAGGTTTTAGCCGATGAAAAACCAAACACAAAAGGAGATCTTTGGTACTCGCTCTTTTTGGAAAATGGTTGGGTATATCGCCGTTCAAGCAGAACACCATTATTTGACTGGAAGGGCAAGGTTCGCGATTTTATTGTTACAACCGACTTAAACGATGATGGCACCATTAAAACTGATAAAGAGGGAAATGAAAGACGTAGTTTTCGTGCGCCAAGTGAGGATGATTGGACTTTGCTAAAAAAGAAAACTGAACAAGAAATTAGCAAATCGAATAAGACAGTAGGTGCCTACATTTACGAAAATCTATTACAAAACCCTTTGCAAAAGATTCGGGGTAAGTTGGTTCGCACTATTGAACGAAAATTCTATAAGGACGAATTAGTTGCCATACTGAAAAAACAGATTGAATTACAACCGGAGTTATTTACCGATGATTTATACAACGATTGCGTACGTGAGCTTTATCGGAACAACGAAGCTCAACAGCTCGTTTTGAGCAAACGTGATTTTGTACATTTGTTTGTTGAAGACATTATCTTTTACCAACGTCCGCTTCGAAGCCAAAAATCCTCTATTGGCAATTGTTCGTTGGAATACAGAATTCATAAAGATAAAGATGGTATTCAGGTGAAAGAATATCTAAAGGCTATTCCCAAATCGCATCCGCTTTATCAGGAATTTCGTGTGTGGCAATGGCTCTCGAACCTCAGAATATACAGGAAAGAGGATGATGTGGACGTTACTACTGAATTTTTGAAAAACACTGAAGATGTTGTCAATCTTTTTGAGTTTTTGATGGCACAAAAGGAAGTCGGACATAAAGATATTTTGAAACATATGGTTATACCTACGTTGAAAGAGAAATTTCCAAGTGCCAAATCAGCCGCATTCAACAAGGAAGTCGATAAAGAAATTGCAAAATACCGTTGGAATTATGTTTTTGATGATTCAAAAGAAAAAGAAGAAGACAAATCGAAAAAGTACCCGTGCAATACTACCGGATATGAAATCAGACGAAGATTAGAAAAAGTAGCCAATATTCCTGCCAACTTTCTTACTTCTGAAATAGAACAGCATTTGTGGCACATTATCTATTCAGTAACCGATAAGAAGGAATATGAATCAGCATTAAAATCATTCGCGAACAAATATAAGTTAGACGAAACCTCTTTTGTCGAAGAATTTAAGAAGTTTCCGCCATTCCCAAGCGAATACGGGGCTTATTCCGAAAAGGCTATCAAAAAACTTCTACCATTTATGAGGCTTGGTAAATATTGGAATTGGGAGGCTATTGATAGTAAAACGCAAGACCGAATTAGCAAGATAATCTCAGGCGAATACGATGAAAACATTAAAACCCGTGTTAGGGAAAAAGCAATAAATCTTACTGGTAATAATCATTTTCAAGGTTTGCCTATTTGGTTGGCGAGTTATGTGATTTACGACCGCCATTCTGAAGCTGATATTGCCGGAAAATGGAATTCTGTCGCGGATATTGAACAATACCTCGAAGACTTCAAACAACATTCTCTGCGTAACCCGATTGTTGAACAAGTGATTACTGAAACATTGCGTGTAGTTCGCGATATTTGGAAACAATACGGACAAGGAGTAAAAGATTTTTTCAGCGAAATCCACGTTGAGTTAGGTCGTGAAATGAAAAATACTGCTGAAGATCGCAAGTATATGACCGAACAAGTGACCAATAACGAAGCCACAAACTTGCGAATAAAGGCACTGTTAGCAGAATTGAAGGAAAATTCAGATGGAAAACTTCCAGTTGAAAATGTTCGTCCGTTCTCTCCAACCCAGCAAGATGCGTTGAGAATATATGAAGATGGCGTATTGAATTCCACGATTGAATTGCCCGAGGATATTGTCAAAATCAGCAAATCGTCGCAACCCAGTAAATCAGAGCTTCAACGTTATAAATTATGGTTAGAACAAAGATATCGTTCCCCTTATACAGGGCAAATGATACCACTCGGGCGCTTGTTTACCGAAGATTATCAAATTGAACACATTATACCCAAATCACGCTATTTTGACGATAGTTTTAATAATAAAGTAATTTGTGAATCTGCCGTAAATCAGTTAAAGGACAAATTGCTTGGATTGGAGTTTATTAAAAAATATCCAGGGCAAAAAGTGGAATGTGGAATGGGTAAAGTAGTAGAAATTTTTACCGAAGAAGCATATCAAACCTTTGTAAAAGATCATTACGCCAAAAGCAAAACAAAGCGACAAAACCTGCTATTAGAAGAAATTCCAGAGAAAATGATTGCCAGACAGATGAACGACACCCGCTATATTAGTAAGTTCATTTCGTCATTACTTTCCAATATTGTTCGTGCCGACAAAGAAGATGATGGCATTAATTCAAAAAAACTGATTCCGGGAAATGGGAAAATCACAACCGTTCTGAAAAAAGATTGGGGAATAGATGCTGTTTGGAATGATTTAATACTTCCACGCTTTGAACGAATGAACCAATTGACCAATACTAATGCCTTTACCTATTGGAACGAACAGTATCAAAAATTCTTGCCAATAGATAGTGTAAGTATCGACTCAAAAGTGGTGAAAATTGAAAAGAAGCGCATTGACCATCGCCATCACGCAATGGACGCATTGGTGATTGCTTGTATGACAAGAGACCATGTTAATCTGCTCAACAATCAATCGGCAAAATCAGAAACCTCACGTTATGATTTACAAAACAAGTTGCGGAACAAAATCAAAGAAACGTGGATCGACAAAAAGACAAACGAACAAATTGAAAGAGATGTCTTTAAAGAATTCAAAAAGCCTTGGGACAATTTTACCGTTGATGCTCGCACAGCTTTGGAAACTATTGTTGTAAGTTTCAAACAAAATCTTCGCGTAATCAATAAAGCAACCAATAATTACCAAAAATGGGTTGATAAGAACGGAGTAAAGGTAAAAGAAACCATAAAACAGGAAGGTACAAACTGGGCAATACGGAAGCCAATGCATAAAGAGACCGTTTCAGGTAAGGTGGATTTGCCATGGGTGAAAGTCCCCAAAGGAAAGGTTCTCACAGCCACCCGAAAGAATGTCGATACAACTTTTGATTTGAAAACCATTGCTGCAATTACCGATACGGGAATTCAGAAAATTCTCATGAATTATCTAGCACACAAAGGAAATAATCCTGAGATTGCTTTTACGCCTGAAGGATTGGAAGAAATGAATGCGAATATCAAAAAATACAATGATGGCAATGCTCATCAGCCAATTCGTAAGGTTCGGATATTCGAGTTAGGAAGTAAATTTTCATTGGGAGAAACCGGAAATAAGAAAGACAAATACGTAGAAGCCGCAAAGGGAACAAACCTATATTTTGCCATTTATGAATCAAAAGATGGAAAACGTAGTTACGAAACAATACCACTGAATGTGGCAATAGAACATTTAAAGCGGGGACTGCCCCCTGTTGACTTAAAGAGCGAAAACGATTTTTATCTAACTCCGAATGACTTGGTATATGTGCTAAATGAAGATGAGAGGGTAAATATCTCTGCAAGCAAGCAAATAGAATTAACCAAAGAAAAAAGACAGAATATTTACAAAGTAGTAAGTTTTAGCGGTAATCAAATTTTCTTTGTTCGTAACGAAATAGCTACATCTATTGTTAATAAGGCGGAATTTTCAACTTTAAATAAAATGGAAAGAGCTATGGACGGGACAATGATTAAAGAGTTTTGTATCAAACTCAAAATCGACCGCATTGGCAATATCTCATTATAAACTAACAAATCATTCAAGTAAAATTAATTCAAACTTCAAAAGAAATTAGCAAAACAGACGGGAGAAATTAAGAATAACATATATAACATAATGACCATAGGGTATATATGATAGATTCATTACCATATATATGTTATCAATCATAAGGTATATATGTCAGTGATAATTTCTCAGTATATTTTGTATAAATATTGCTGATAAAAGGACTAAATTATAAGGAAGAAAATAATAAAACTATGAGTATTAATTATAAAATGACACATCGGGGTGACTACCTAAACCCTGATGAGAAGAAAAAAACAGGATACTATCCGCAGATCATACGCTCGAAAACAGTGAATCTGGAAGAGTTGGCTACCACCATTGCTAAAGGAAAGCGCTTACAGGCATTCGAACTAAAAGGTACACTTGAGCTGCTTATGGCATGTATTGAAGATGAACTTTTGAAAGGGAACAGTGTATGTTTGGATGGTTTTGGCACTTTTGCATTGTCGGCAACCTGCAGCAAACATGTAGAGAACCCAAACGATGTACGTGCTGAATCTATTGCTGTTAAACGGGTAACATTTAAACCCTCAAAACCTTTAATTAAAAGAATGAAAGAGGCAAAATTTAAGCGAAGCAGCTAAAGTTAGACGTCTAATACAGAGAGGGCGTCTCTCGAAGAGACACCCTCTCTAACTCACACAATAATATTCAACCACTATGCTATTCGAAAAAAACCATATTTATCATATTTACAATCAGGGCAACAACAGGCAAAAGTTATTTTTCGACCGCGAAAATTACCTGTTTTTTCTTCAAAAGATGAACGACTACCTTTTGCCTTATTGCGATATACTGGCCTGGTGTCTGATGCCTAATCATTTTCATTGGATGGTTTATGTGCGCGAAACGGAAGTTAATGTAACTGATAGTCGGGGCGCGACTCAAAGTCGCACTCCGACTAATCTGAAACCAGAAACACTTAATCAATCAATTGGCATTATTTTGGCATCTTACACTCGTGCCATCAACAAACAAAACAATTCTTCAGGCTCATTATTCCGTCAAAAAACCAAAGCCGATTGCGTTACCAATCCACAGGAAATATCACCATCTTATTACAATCTGGGATTTGGCACCCGAATCAGGCTGCACGACCCTGAAAAAGAATATCCTCAGGCTTGCTTTAATTATATTCATCAAAATCCGGTAAAATCC
>JAYRXP010000123.1:0-3258 GCA_041917395.1 Paludibacter sp. | reverse complement strand
TATTTGCGAACATTAGTTTTGCGCAGCAGGCAAAATCGGTCATTCTTATCTATTTGGATGGTGGTCCGTCGCAAACCGATACATTTGATCCGAAACCCGAAGCGGGTCGCGATATATGTGGCTTATTGAAAGGCGTTTCGCAAACGAATGTGCCGGGAATGGTTATTGGTGAAAAGTTTCCTCTTTTGGCACAACAGGCTGATAAGTTCAGCATAATTCGCAGTATGACTCATGGTGTGTTTGCACACGAAACTGCTCATTATTCGATGATAACCGGCGATTTGTCGAAAGGAGCTGTGGTTTATCCATCGTTTGGTTCTGTGATTGCTTTTAAGAAAAAAGATACGTATAAAGGTATTTTGCCTCCGTATATTTCGTTGGTAAATGCCAATAGCCGTTTTAACGAAGGTGGATTTTTGGGCAATGAATTCAAATCTTTTGATACAAACGGAACACCTGAGAAAGGATTATTCGAAGTCGACGGTATTGTAAATAGTTTGGTGAAACCAGAGGCTTTCGCTGCTCGGGTTGATTTACTTCGCTCATTCGAATCAACAAATTTGCTCGAAGGCCGCAAAGACTTACAGCAAGATATAGAAAATTTGCGTTCAAAAAATATAGAAATTATTCGTGGAGAAGTTCGAAAAGTATTTGACCTTTCGACCGAAAGTAACGAAATGCGCCAAAAATACGGAATGACGCGTATTGGGCAGTCGTGTTTGGTTGCTCGCAAATTGGTTGAGGCCGGAGTTCCGTTTATCAATGTTCGTACTACGGGCTGGGATACGCATAAGGCTCACTTTCCGCGAATGAATGACATGTTGCCCGAGCTGGACAGAGCATTAGCTGCATTGTTGTCAGACCTTGCCGAAAAAGGATTGCTCGAAAATACAATTGTGTTGTGTGGCGGCGAGTTTGGCCGGACGCCCAAAGTGCAATGGGAAGCGCCCTGGAATGGTGGACGTGCCCATTATGGTACCGCTTTTTCGTATTTAGTTGCCGGAGGAGGTTTTCAACCTTCGAAAATTCTCGGCGAAACAGATAAAACCGGTGAAAATATTACCGAACGAAAAGTTTTCCCCTGCGATTTAATTGGAACTGTTTATCAACTGATGGGTATCGATCCGTATGGCACGCTACCTCACAAAACGGAAGGAAATTTACCTATACTTCCTTCGCTTGGAAAAGCGGGTCAGAGTAATGGTTTGCTTAAAGAAATACTAAAATGAAACAAATAACTTTGCTATTTACCCTGCTTTTTGTTTTTGGTGTAGGTTTGTTTAGCCAAAAAATGTCGGTGGGGTTTATTTATCCTGCTGGTGGACAGGTAGGTACAACTTTCGAAATTGAGGTGGGTGGACTGAATATCAGTCAGGCTACCGAAGTGTTTATAAGTGGTAAAGGAGTAAAAGCCGAAATTCTCAAACCCACAGAGAAAAACAAAAAAACGGTTCGCAAAAAGTTCGACGATCAAAGCAGCCCGCAACTTGCCGACAGAATAAAGTTGCAGGTAACTATTGATAAAAACGCTGTTCCGGGCTTGCGCGACCTGAGATTACAGGCTGCTAAAGGAGTTTCAAATAAACTTATATTTGAGGTAGGGCAATATCCAGATGTGCGGGAGACCAAAGTATCTTCTTTATCAACTCCGAACGAAGTTTCACAATTGCCTGCAACGCTTTGCGGACAAATTATGCCGGGCGAACGTGATTATTTCTCGTTTGCCGTAAAAAAAGGAACCACATTGGTTGCAGCAGTCAAAGCCCGTACTTTTGTGCCTTACATTGCCGATGCTGTTCCGGGCTGGTTTCAGGCAGTGATTTCGCTCCGCAACAGTAAAGGGCGCGAACTTGCCTTTAGCGATGATTTCCGACAAAATGTTGATCCCGTTATTATTTTTAAAGTTCCTGAAGATGACGTATATACATTGATGATTCACGATGCGATTTTTCGCGGACGCGAAGACTTTAATTATCGCATTGAGGTTGGCGAAATACCTTATATTCAATATATTTACCCCACGGTTGGCCTTAGGGGTAAAAACGGAATGATTCACTTAAATGCTGTAAATATTGATAAAACAGACCTGAAATTTAAACCTGATTTTGAAGGAAAAGGCTTTTTTACCGCAAAAGGAAAGGGTGGATATACAAGCAATCATGTCCCTTTTTATAGTGTGCCGAAATCGAAAAGAATAAGCAATTATTCTGATGATTTAATGTTGGAAAATGATTTGATAATTTATGATTCATTGAGTCAGAAGTCAAAAAGCAGAAGTTATTTTGTTGATTTGGCTAAAAATGAGTGGTTTGTTGCAGAAATTGCTGCCCGCAGAATTGGTTCTATGTTGGATGGCCGGATGGTATTATACGACTCTGCGGGAAATAAAGTGGCTGAGGCCGACGATACCGAAGATCCAATGGAAGGACTTATGACCTTTCATGCCGACCCGAAACTGAAATACAAAGCCATTGCTGCCGGGAAATACAAGTTGATTGTCGAAGATGTGTTACGGGGTTCCGGCGTGGACTTTTTTTACATGCTCGAGCGTAAACCAGCTATGGCCGATTTCGAAATGTTTGTGTCTCCGGCCAATATTACTATTCCGAAAGGCGGAACTGCTGCCTTTACAATTGATGTTGTATCGGCTGACAAAAAATCACCTCGTTTGGATTTGGTATTGCCCGGTCTGCCCCGCGATTTTAAAACAAGTAGCTTGGAGGTCAGGGGAAATAAATGGGAAGTTTCGATAACGGCACCCGAAAATGCTAAAGAGCAGAAAATCGATTTGAAAGTTCTGGCTAAAAGCAATTCGGGCGGGAAAAATGAAAATGGAGAGCTTCAGCAAGCGGTAGCTGCCGACAATATGTTACAGGCATTTTATTATACACATCACATTCCTGCGGCTAATTTTGTGGCAGAAGTCGTTCCTGAAGCGCCTTACTCACTCCATTTTAGCCCTGAGATTGAACGAAACTTAAATAAACAGCTTTTTGTTTCTGTTAATGACACCGTTTTGCCACTTAAACTGGAACTTCGCCGGAAGCCAAATTTTAATGAAACAGTGTCGTTACAACTTGGCAGAAAGAACAAACAAATTGTACTAGATCCGGTTGAATTTAAACCGACAGAGACAGAGAAAACAGTCTATATTAAGCTGAACCTGAAGGAAATGGCGAAATTTAAGGGCGCTCAGCGACCCATTTCAATCGTAGGTACTGTAAATGGACAGGTAGATAAGAAGGGAAAGCGCACTTT
>JAYRXP010000122.1:0-1896 GCA_041917395.1 Paludibacter sp. | reverse complement strand
CATGTAACTTCGCTTTTTGCTCAATGGGAGTTTTGTCAACTTCAATTCCCGGAATATTGACCATCGAAAAGCTGACAACAGGTTCGTGCCAGACGGTTCCGATTAAATTGGAGGTTTGTTTAAGCGGATAAAGCAGCTGTTCTGTTTCGTAATTATTTCGAGCTCCGTGTGCATAAGCCTCCTGTAGTCCGCCGGTGGTGAACGACAATAGCAGTTGTTTGGCTTTTAGCTTGTCGCCGGTTTTACCGTACGCAAATCCGTAAAGCAACACTTCATCTATCCACATTTTAAGTAAACCGGGCACACTGTACCAGTAGAACGGAAATTGCAGTACAATGGTGTCGGCCCAAAGCAAAGCAGCCTGTTCGGCTTGTACGTCGATTCTTTTTTCAGGATAAAGCAAATTCAGATTTCTTATCTTCAAACTACCAGACACATATTCAGGCGTTTGAGACAGAAAAGTCACAATCGTTTTGGTACTTACCGAATTTTCAAAATCCGGATGACCGACAATTATCAGCGTATTACGCATTTTTCTATAGTATTGAAGTAATTACTAATTTAGATATAAGTTCGGCCACCAAAAGCGCAATAATAAACGACGGAACAACCTTACCTCCCTTCGCTCCTGTCGATGTTCTGTATGCATTGAACAACAGTATAATGTGCCATATAAATACAGGTACTGACAATACCATAATAATGATAAAAGATACAGAACTGAATAAAGACGACGGATCGCGCATTATTTGTTCAGTAGCAGGCGCATCGACAGCCAAAGCCACTAAAGCAAGCAATAAAAACGGAGCTTTTGCCAGACTTACAGTTCCCAAAATATCCAGCAACCGAAAATTTTTAGCCACAAAAATTCCGGCAACCGAAAGCGTCAGCACTAAGCTAAGTAAATCCACAATCAGACAGTTAATGGAAGTTTTGAAACTGGCACTTTCGGTAAAATGCATATCGATAGCACCATCAAAATATACATTGGCATACGTTCCGGTTATACCAATCAATACCAGTAACACTGCGCCAATGGCAAATGCCTGCCAGCCTGCTACCCGTGTAAACGGATTAAGCATCAATCCGTAAATTTCATTTTTGTTCATAACTCTCAATTTTTGTAATAATATCGTTTAACATATTGCGGACTGTCGGGTAACTGAGTTTCAGCTCCGACGCCATTTCCTTCAGACTTCCGCTGTTCTTTACAAAACGCAGAATAAATTGCATCTCGTTATCGGACAAAAGCGTTAACACCGGTAGGTCGTACGAGCCGGTCACTTCTGTCTGACAGTTTTCGCATTTCAGGCTTTTAACCTTGAGTTGACCAGAGCAACTCGGACAATAAACAGGTAACATAACTGAATGTTTTAAAATTTTGCGACAAAGATAAACAAGATATTTATAATATCAACTATAAATTGAATAATATTTATTATGAAATAAATTTTATTCAATCAAAACTCAAAATATCAAATACAACTCTACTATTTATCGAAAAAAAAGCGGTGCATTCAATGAAGAACGCACCGCTTTTAAAAAATATATTCGAATTAATTATTCAGCAACCACTTCGAAAGCAACTTCTACAGAAACTTCTTTGTGAAGTTTCAAAGTAGCTTTGTACGAACCAATTTCTTTAACCGGCTCTTTCAGTGCAATCACTTTACGATCTACTGCAAAACCTGCTTTTTCGAATGCATCAGCAATCTGGATAGGACCAACTGCACCAAAGATTTTACCTGTAGTACTTGTTTTAGCACCAACTGTAAGTGTAATATCTTTTACTTTTTCAGCCAGTTCAGCAGCTTCAGTTTTCAAACGTTCCAGTTTGTGAGCACGTTGTTTCAAATCTTCAGCAAGCATTTTCTTTGCCGATTCTGTAGCCAGGAT
>JAYRXP010000121.1:0-2378 GCA_041917395.1 Paludibacter sp. | reverse complement strand
ACAAACGGAGCATCCACCGAAATGTGACGACCCGAAACTTTCATGGTGTCCGCAATTTTATCAACCGGAATGTCCAACTGCTCAGCCAACTCTTCGGGTGAAGGGCGGCGTTCGTTTTCCTGCTCAAATTTTGAGAAAGCTTTGTTGATTTTATTCAGCGAACCAACCTGATTCAACGGCAGACGTACAATACGCGACTGCTCGGCCAAAGCCTGCAGAATAGACTGACGAATCCACCACACAGCATACGAAATAAATTTAAAACCACGAGTTTCGTCAAATTTTTCAGCAGCTTTGATAAGTCCAAGATTACCTTCATTAATTAAATCGGGCAAACTTAAACCCTGATTTTGATACTGTTTTGCTACCGAAACAACAAAACGGAGGTTGGCACGGGTCAGTTTCTCAAGTGCTATACGATCGCCATTTCGAATGCGTTGCGCCAGTTCCACTTCCTCTTCAACAGTAATAAGATCCTCACGTCCAATCTCTTGAAGGTACTTGTCAAGCGATGCACTTTCTCGATTAGTAATCGATTTTGTAATTTTTAATTGTCTCATTATGGTTTAAAAAATTAGCGTGCAAAATTAATACTTTTATTTCAATTGACAAAATGCCCGTTTTGCAATAAATGTTTCAAAATAGAACGCTGTCAGCGTGGTTTTATTTTTACGAAATTCATATTTATTGCTTTTAGTGAAACAACAAAATGTGATAAATGTTTTACGTTGTTGATAAATTGCTGTTTCATTAACTGAAATCTAAAAAAAAGAATCTACCCTCCGCCTCCGAAGGGTAGATTTTACAACCTTAAAAAAACTGATTTTGAATTATTCGCCCAAATTTACGGCATAATAGGCTACTTTACCATTCGGATAAACGCCGGCAATGTTTAATACTTTAAATTTGTCGTTTGTATTCAGCGCTTCGGATAGCATTTCTTTAATGTCGTCGATGCTGCGAATTGCCTGATTATTGATTTTTACTACTACAAAACCTTCTTTTATACCTGCCTCCTGGAATTTACCTTTCGATACCGATTTTACTTCCATGCCATAATCCAGTTGGAACATGTCTTTCAGTTTATCGCTTATCGGTTTAAATTCTGCTCCTAATATATCCAGATCGGCTTCCGATTTTGTAACCTTGGTGGTTCCCTGTTTGTTTTTCAGTTCGGCACTAAGTTTCACTTCTTTATTATCGCGCAATACAACCAACGCAACTTTGTCGCCCGGGCTGTAACGTCCGATTTGCTCCTGAAGCTCCGAAGAGGATTTAATTTTGACATCATTCACTTCAATTATTACGTCGCCTTTTTTAACGCCGGCCTTATCGGCAGCACTGTTTTCAACCACTTCGGCTACATAAGCGCCTTCCATTGTTTTCAGGTTCTTTTCTTTAGCCAGTTCGCTCGTAATTTCCTGCATACTAACACCCAATACGGCGCGTTGCACAAAACCAAACTGACGAATGTCAGAAACCACTTTTTTCACAATGCTAACCGGTACAGCAAATCCATAACCGGCATACGAACCTGTTTGCGAAGCTATGGCGGTGTTTATACCTATCAATTCGCCACGTGTATTTACCAATGCTCCACCACTGTTTCCGGGGTTGATAGCCGCATCGGTCTGAATAAACGATTCAATTTTCATTTGCGAATTGATAATATTTATATTGCGTGCTTTAGCGCTAACTATACCTGCTGTTACAGTCGAAGTCAGGTTGAAAGGATTACCCACAGCCAATACCCATTCGCCAACCCGTACTGAATCGGAATTGCCGAACAATATTACCGGCAGTTTCTCGGCTTCAATTTTAAGCAGAGCAATGTCGGTATTCGGGTCGGCACCCACCAGTTTAGCTTTAAAAGTGCGTTTGTCGTTCAGCGTAACTTCTATTTCTTTCGATTTGTCGATTACGTGGTTGTTGGTCACAATGTAGCCATCGTTCGAGATTATAACGCCCGAGCCTGAACCTTCCTGCATAGGTGCTTCCTGTTGCTGACGTTGTTGTGGGCGTTGCTGCGGACCGAAAAAGAATTCAAACGGATCCATAAATCCACCACCGCCAAATCCCTGTTGCATTTGAACCGGTGTTTTGGTTTTTACGTGAACAACTGCATGCACCGACAATTCGGCAGCCATGGTGAAGTCGGTATCCAATGCACGCGGAGCTTTTGTTATGGCTGCATAGGTGGCCGGAATTTCATCGCTCTGGAAAAGAACTTCGCGATTGTTATTGTCTTTAATCAAATTGGTTGTTAAGTTTGTAGCCACGCTCACGGCAACCATTGCTGCAAACAACCCAAGCAGTTTTGTACGTTGAGAAACTTTCATAAGGATAAATATTAAATGTTTAATTGATAATGGATAATT